>NZ_JAAGPS010000002.1:0-192262 GCF_017105025.1 Paraburkholderia sp. Ac-20336
ACAGCGAGGCGACGTTGCTGTTCGTCGTGCTCAAACCCGTCGACAGCGAGCTTTCCACCGTCGACGCCGAGGTCGACAGCGAGGCCACATTGCTGTTCGTTGTGCTCAGACCAGTCGACAACGAACTTTCCACTGTCGAGGACGACGTCGACAGCGAGCTTTCCACTGTCGAGGACGACGTCGACAGCGAAGCCACATTGCTGTTCGTCGTGCTCAGACCCGTCGACAGCGAGCTTTCCACCGTCGAAGACGACGTCGACAACGACGCCACGTTGCTGTTCGTCGTCGACAGACCTGTGGACAGCGAGCTTTCCACCGTCGAAGCCGACGTCGACAACGAAGCCACATTGCTATTCGTCGTGCTCAACCCCGTCGACAGCGACGAGATAGCACTGACCGTATTCGTCACCACACCCGCCAGCGACTGCAACTGGCTCACGTTCACCGCATCGGTCGCATTGCTGCCCGGCGCCACATTGGTGATCTCGCGCTCCGCGCCCGCCGCGCCCACGCTCACCACGCCGCTTGCCGTGCCCGACAGCGTGCCCGTACCCGGGTTGTAGTACGCCGTATTCGCCGTCCCGACCGTCGAATTCGCGCCCAGCACCACGGAATTATCCACCGCGTCGTTGATGTTGCTGCCCATCACGAACGCGTTGTTGCCCGATACCGTGTTGTTGTTGCCGACCGAATAGGACCCCGAACCGCTGACCACGCTCGGATCGCCGAACGCACCCGAGTTGTTGCCCGTCACCACGTTGCCCGTGCCCACGCTGATCGACGAAGTACCGCTCGCCGTCGCCCCCTGTCCGAACGCCAGCGCATTGTTCGCACCCGCCAGCGCCTGGTTGCCCAGCGAAATCGTATTGCTCGCCGTGATGCCGTTGCCCGCCCGGCGGCCCATCGCGATGTTGTTGCTGCCTGTCACGTTCTGGCCGGACTGGAAGCCCAATCCAACGTTGTTCGCGCCCGTCACGTTGGTACCCGACGTGCTGCCGCCCGCGAAGTTGTTGTCGCCCCCCGACACGTTCGAGCCGCTGCTGTCGCCGATCGCCACGTTGTGATTGCTGCTGACGTTGTTGCCCGCGGCCGTGCCCACCGCCGTGTTGTAGCTGGCTGTCGTGCCCGAACTGCCGACCGTGTCTCCCGCCCCCGCACCCATGGCGGTATTGTTCGCGCCGAAAACGGCGTTGCCGGCATTGAAGCCGTACGCCGAATTGATCGTGCCCGTCACGTTCTGGCCGGAGAAGACCCCAACCGCCGTATTGCCCGAATTCGCCGCGGCTCCGCCCATGCCCGCGCCCTGGCCGACGGCCACGCTGCTGGTCCCCGTGGCCTGGGCGTTTTCGCCGACCGCCACAGTGGCAGCGCCATTCGCAATCGCCGCCTGGCCCATCGCAACCGACCCGCCCCCGCTCGCCGTGGCGTTGTAGCCCAGCGCGCTGTCGCCCGCGGCCGCTGCCAGAGAACTCGTGCCGATCGCCACCGAATTTTGCCCGGTGGCTTTCGGTCCGGTTGCATCGAAGTTGCCTGTACCCGGCGTTGTGCCGCCCCCGAGGGCGATGGCCCCCTGGGCCGTCGCTTGAGCGGAATTGCCCATCGCAATGGTGTTGGCCGCCGTCGCGGAAGTCACGTTCCCCTGGCTAATAGAGAAATTGCCCGAGGCAGTCGACTGACGTCCCAGTGCAATGGCCGTATTGCCCGACGCCGTGTTGGCTATACCGATCGCGGTCGTGCCGCTGCCGGCGAGGAGATTGCCCGTGCCTGCGGCAAAGCCCCCGCCTGTCGACATGTTTCCGTAACCGATGAGAAACGATGGAGCCGATATGGCCCCCGTGGCAAGATTTCCATTGCCGATTAAAACGCCACCGGAAGCGGTAGCACCAAGGGCCTGGATAACGTTACCCGCGCCAAGAATGGTCGCCGCTACCTGCTGGGAGATGAGGTCGGCGTTGCTTACCGCATAGTTCAAAACCCCCGGACCGGTACGGTTGGCCATCTGGATATAAACACCGTTCACTGAAGCCGAGGACGAATTGGGGCCAATGACCACGTCATCGGCTATCGTGCCGGTTCCACCCGAGCCCCCCGTATATTGCGCGAAAGCTGCCGACGGCATCAGGATGGCAGCCAGCACCGCGAGAGCGATGGCGCGCTTCGACACGCGCAAGCCCTGATTTGCCTCGTCATCCGGGCGAGTGAGCGCAATCGGCTCGAGTCCGGTCACATGGCTGCTTCCCCCCTTCCCCCTTGCCAAAGCTGTTTCAGGAACTGCGACCCAGGAGGCCAACGCTTCATTCCATATGCTGCGATAGTTCTTGTTCACAGGTCACCCCGCCATTAATTTTTCAATACTTCCACGCAAACCCAACGATGGTTTTGTCAATTCGTTCAAGCGAACGGACTTATATGCCCTGAATTAAATCAACTGATTTATACGTTCGTTTTATTCACTCAATTGCATTGACTCCCGGTTCAATTCAAAAGGCGCACACCTCCCTGGGGCAGATACATTCCCCATGGCAAAAAATGCTAATTAATTTTTTTCGTGAAAATCCCTATACCGCATTACTCACGTCGGCTTACGAACTCACGGTGCCTCGACTACGCACGCAACAAGTCCTGCCAGCAACCCGTGTCAATGAGCCATAGCATGAGCGACCGATCCTGATTTCCCCATCCCGAATCCGCTTTTATTTCTGATGGATATTTTTCACCAATGATCTGAAGCCGAAGAATTTCAATTACCGCCCCCACACCCGAATCCAGTGAATACGTTCTTTTACTCGCCAACGAGGTTTATCAGGAACGCGCTCATGACTGAACGTGTCCTTTAGTAGTAAAGGCGAACGAGAAAAAAGAACGGACCATCCGATCGGCTAAAAATATTGCTATCGAAAAACTTATTACGATTTCGATCGCCTATTGCAACGGCCGGTCGGTCGAACGCGGTCGCCGTTGCGCGTGAATAGTGAAATTCAGTCAGGAGTCGTACAGGACAAATGGCCGAGCAACCCGCGCTTGCCGCAAGACTCACCCGATCAACCGCCTCCGGAAGAACGCCAGGATTTCATCGCGCGCCCGAACCGTGGGCTGGCCCGCCTCGTCTATCAGATGCGTCGTGACGACACTGTGTGGATTCTTCATCGGGCTATCGGGATTCGCCGCGCTATCAGGCAGCACGCGACCGATGAAGCGATCGCCAAGCGCCTCCTGATAAGCGGCAAAACGCGCCGCCGTGCAAAGTTTGTCGCCATCGAAGCGGTAGGCCAGCACCGTCAGATCTTCAGCCTCCATGCGCGCCTTGATCGCCGCCAGTTCGCCCGGCGCGATATGCATGCCCGCGGGGTTATTCAGCGGCAGCGCGGGTTGAGACAACACCGGTGCGATCACAGACGGTTCGAGCATCATCGTCAGTGCGAAATTGCCGGTCAGACACATGCCGATTGCACCGACGCCCGTCCCGCCGCACTCCTTGTGCGCCAATGCCGCCAACGCCCGCAACCACTGCGTGGCCGGTGAACTCGCATTGGACTGGAAGGCGCGGAATTGGCGGCTGATGCAACTGTTGTAGAACATCGTCAGCATCACGTTCGATTTGCGGAATACCGCGCCGTCCCTGCCGTAGATATGCGGCATATAGACCGTGAAACCCGCATCCCGAACCCAACGCGCAAAGCGCGTGACATAAGGATTGATTCCCGGAATTTCAGCCATCAGAACAACGGCGGGACCGCTTCCCATCACATAGACGCGATGTGTGTTGTCGAGCAGCAGAATATCCCGATGCTCGAAATCGTCGAGCGGATCGGCCTGGTCAAGCGCGGGCATCGTCATGATTGACTCTCTATTCGCAACGTGTTCAATAGGGCTCTCCTGGTGGCATGTTCTGCACGACGAGTCTATGCGGGCTTGACAGCATGACGCCCGCCGCTCGCAACTGCTTGAGGATGCCGAAGAGTAAATCGCTCTTCGTCGAACCCGCGATTCGCGGGCTCGATACGTAGCCCGTCACGCTCAGCGTGATTCCGTCCGGCATGAGCTGACTGAACGTGACGGACGGCGCGGGCTTCTCCAGAATCTCCGGGTGCTCGCGATAGGCATCGAGCAACAGGTCGCGCACCTGCTCGGGATCGGTATTCAGCGGAAACGTCAGCACGAGCGTCGCGACGCCTTGCGTGCTGTTGCCCATCGTCACGTTGCGCAGGTTCTGCGAGATCAGCTGCGAGTTCGGCACGATTACCGTCGAACGATCGCCGAGCTGGATCTCGGTCGCGCGCACGTTGATGCGGCGGATATCGCCTTCGACGCCCGCAATGCTGATCATGTCGCCAACCTTCACCGGCCGCTCGGTCAGCAGGATCAGCCCCGAGATGAAATTCTTCACGATCTCCTGCAGGCCGAAGCCGATACCGACCGACAGCGCGCTGACGATCCACGCCAGGTTGCTCCATCTGACGCCGAGCAGCCCGAGCATCATCAACACGAGCAGCACGTAGCCGACATTGGTGAATAGCGTAATCAGCGACAGGCGCATCCCCGTGTCCATGCCGAGCGCGGGCATGAACTCGTCGTCGAGCCAGCGGCGTACCGAGCGCAGCAGGTAGAAGCCGATCGCGAACCCGATCGCGGCATTCATGATGCGCTCGGGCATGATGTTCAGGCTTTGCAGCTTCTGGCCACCGATCATCGCAAGCACGCTGCCGAGCAGATCGTCCGGCGTCGTGCCGAAGCCGCCCATCAGCAGCGCGATGGCCGCGACCACCGTCAGCAGGCTCGTGCCGAGACCCGACACCACGGTATGCGCCTGAGCAAGATGCCGGTCGTCGAGCGCGAACAGATGCCGGATCTGCCGGCCCGTCGGCAGGCTCGCGGAGAACAGGCTTTGGCTTGCGTCGCGCGTCAGTTGCGTGAGCACGTAGACGCTGCACAGCACGATCTCGAACCACACGAGTTCGTAAGTGATGAAGCGAGCGACCGTGATATAGCCCACGGCCAGCGCGATCAGCGCCGCGGCGGTCGCCAGCGTCACGCCGGCGTGGATCAGCCCGGCGAGCGTCGAGCGTCGCTCGGGCGACTCGCCAGCAGCCGCGAGCGCGCTGCGCACGCGGTTCGAGCGCAGCAGCGACGTGCCGACCGTCAGCGCGACGACGAGCGATACGATGCCGCGGCCGAACAGCGTGACCGACAGGCTCGTGTCGGCGATCCGGTTGACCGATTCGAGCGCGCCCGACAGCAGCAGCAGCGCGGCCAGCACGCCCACGAACGGCTTCATCGCGAGGGCGACCGAATCGGCAAGCGCCGGCAGCCGCCAGCTCGGGCGGTTCGTGCATAGCAGCGCGCGGCCGAGCCCGGCGATCAGCGCACAGGTCACGGCCAGCTTGCCGAACTGGTCCCATAGATCGGCCATCGCCGGCGTGAGTTCGCTGTGGCGCGCCAGCGCGAGATAAAGAACCTGCACGGCGAAAGCCGTTGCCAATAGCGTGGAAATGGCCGTCGACAACGCCAGCGCACTACGGCGCAAACGCGTGGCCGGCAAGCGGTTCAGGCAAAGCCAGGCGAGCGCATGCTCGACGAGCCGGCGGCCGCCGAGCCAGATCGCGAACGCGGCAATCAACAGCAATACGGTGATCGTGCGTTGTCCGGGCACCCAGGACGACTGCAGCATCGCGCGCAGTTCGGCGCCGAATGCACCGAGCCTGCGCTCGTCCTCCGGCGGAAGCCGAAACAGCGGCAACCAGAACCGCGCGCCGAAGATGCTGCCCGAGCGGAACACGAGTTCGTTTTTAAGCAGGCTGCGATGCAGCTTCGCGAACTGATCGGACAGATTCGCGAGGTTGGTTTTCTGATCGGCGGCCTGCTTCAGCGCCGCGTCGATCCGTGTTTTGCGCGCATTCAGGATTTCGCGCTGCTGCGCGACGGCCGGGGTTTCGGGCGCGGCGCCAGCGGCAGGCGGCGGCCCGAGCACGTCGAGTTGTGCCTGGAGCCGCGCGCGCTGCGGAACGAGTTCGCTTTGCAGCTTGCCGACATCGGTACTCAGTTGCTGAGTGGCGTCGTCGAGTGCGTCGAGTGCCTTGCCGCTGGTGACGGTCGAAGTCTGCTGCTTGATGCGGTCCTGTTCGACCTGCATCTGCTCGAGTTGCACAACCGCGTCGCTCAGCGAAATGGCCGGAACGGGCGCGGCATCGACGGTGCTCACGTCCGGAGCGGAAGCCGCGGACGGAAACGCCGATGCGCTCGCCACTGCCGCGAGTTGCAGCAGTGCAATCGATGCGATCCGGCACGCGCCAATAGAGAGTCGTCGCATGAAATCGATCGTGGCCAGAGAGTCCACCCACTCTGGACCCGACTACGGGCGCCTGCTCTTACGCACCGTCACAGGTGTCCGAGCCGAACCCGCCGACGGCACTTCAATGCTGGTCGTGTTCCCGCGCATCGTCCACTCCCGCCGTTTCCACTTCGAAGTCGCGCCGGTCCTTGCCTTTCAGCCAGAGCGGTTCGCGTCCTCGACCACTCCATACCGCGCCGCTTTGAGGGTCGAAATAGCGCGGTTTGATTTTTCGTCGCTTGCCGTTTGGAAACAGCTCCTCCCGATCGAAGTTGAATTCCTCGATCGCGCTCATGATTTCAAGCAGTATCTCGTCTCGAACAAGCGCGCGATCCCTCGCGATCTGGGACTCCAGATCCGTCTTCCTCTGCATGTAACTGGTAAATTTATTCATCACACA
This sequence comes from Paraburkholderia sp. Ac-20336, assembly GCF_017105025.1. Classification (NCBI taxonomy): domain Bacteria; kingdom Pseudomonadati; phylum Pseudomonadota; class Betaproteobacteria; order Burkholderiales; family Burkholderiaceae; genus Paraburkholderia; species Paraburkholderia sp. Ac-20336. The sequence continues at coordinate 6,729 of NZ_JAAGPS010000002.1, forward strand.
CCCGGCGGCTCATTTCCGTTTTCAACGGCGACTATTGCTTGAAATTCGTGTTGCCCGACGCTGCATTCCACTACAAACAAGTCGAAATTTATCGATATGGCATCCTGATCATATGGGAAAGCCGCCGGCGCCACGGTCTGGATCGCCCGCGGCGGCGAGAACATTCTCCCCGGATCGATGAAGCTCACTCACGCAGCCTGGTCGTGATTTTTCACACGAGTCTTCGTTAGACGGCGATCACGCCGTCCGCGGCTTCGTTTTACATCGCCTGCGTGTAAGGGCGAACGACGCGGCTAAACGGACCAGTCATCCGTTTGAAAATTATCTTATCCGAATCGTCATTTGATCCAAGAAATCTATTGCAGTCGATCCTGCAGATAGACGTTATCGAAGTCATTTTTCCCAGCCGGGGAATAGGCGAACGGTCCGCTATAGGGTGGTCTGGAAACGGCACACCGATGTAATCGCCGACATTCACGGTCGACTTCGGGCTGTTCCAATTGACCGGGTACTGGAAGCCGGCCAGCATGGTCTGCTTGAGCGGTCCCATGGAGAATGCCGCTTTCAGATGGCTGTCGGTTACCCAGTTGGACACCCGATTCTCGCCGGCGAGCCTGTAGAACACGAACTCCGTATCGGCGGATTTCCCCTTCCCCATCCTCCCCACGCCATTGCGTCGCGCTTGACCCGCACGATATTCACGCTGCGTCGCGCCCTATCTGCCTTGAATAAAGACAAACGACATGGGTGAATAAGCCAGTCAGTCGGCCGCTCATATTTTTATTGAGCGTTTTGAATGAATTGCAACGACTGCTCCCACGAGCCGCATAACCGACGAGGCGGCATTCAGCGACGAGATGCAATCACCGCCGTGCCGTTTTTCTGAAATTCGACAGTCACGGGGACGACCTGCGATAAGGTTTTCAACAGAAGGTCGGGATCGGTACTGGAAAATCCCCCCGTCACGCGATAATCGCCAATCCGGCTATCCGCAAGCACGACCGGCGTTTTCCGGTAGCGCTGCACCTCTTCGACGACGTCCCGCAACGGCGTGCCGTTGAATTGCAGGCGATTGTCTTTCCAGCTTGTCATCGCCTCGAACTGCTGCTGGTCCTGAATCTCGACACTGCCCAGGCGATCCGCGCGGGCCGCCTGTCCGGCGCTCAACGCGACCGGCGCGATCCCGCTCGCCGCGGACAGTTCGACGTTGCCTTCGAGCACGGCGACATCCACGCCGTCGGACATTTTCCGCACCGAGAAGCGGGTGCCGATATCGCGCACGCTGGCGGTGCCCGCCGCGACCTCGAAGGGCCTCACCGCATTGTGGACGACCGAGAACAAGGCCTCGCCGCGCTGCATCGTCACGTCGCGGGAGCGCAGCCGGTTAACGAAGGTCAACTCCGTGTCGGTATTGAGCACGACCTGGCTGCCGTCCGCGAGCGTGGCATCGAGATGTTCTCCGATCGCCGATTGCAGATGCTCGGACGACAAAACCGGATTGACGATCCACAGCGCGGATACCGAACAGAAGAGCAAACCGGCGCCATAGGCCGCCGCGCCCCGATACCAGTTTTGCCTCGGCGCTCGCGGAGCGACCTTCCCGTGTGGCGGGGAAAGAGTCGGGGCGGTTGGGATGGTTGGGGCGGCTGGGGTCAAGCGAGCGCGAGCGGGTACGTCGACATGCCGGCGGTACAGCCGGCCCAGATCGTCGGCCAGCGCGTCGATGGTGCGTTCCGCCGCATGGTGATCGGCAACGTACTGAAGCCGCGCGGGCGCGCTGCTTGCCCACTCGTCGAGTTCGGTTCGAGCACGCGACTTCTCCTCGTCACTGCCAAATGCCAGTGAAACGAGGAGATCATCGGCTACATCGATCTCGGCCTGGGTTAGCGGCATGTCATGCTGCCGACCACAAAGGTTTGCAACCCGCAGTCATCTAGTATTTATAGCGCGGCCTCACGGCATGCCTTCATTGCCTGAACCAGATACTTCTTGATGACCGTCGGGCTGATTTCCATTTCGTGAGCGGCTTCTTCGTATGAGAGACCATTCAGTTTACACAGAATAAACGCTTCGCGACAGCGCGGCGGAAGCCCATCCAGCGCCTGAACAACCTGATCCAGCGTCTGCCGGCCGATGCATTCCCGCTCGGGAGTCACATCGGTGCGTCCGAGTCGGTCGAGCGCATCGTCCCCGGTCTCGTCTTCGCACAATTGCTGGGGCAAGAATTTTCTCCGGCGCGCCGCATCGATCTGCAAATTGCGCGAAACGTGAAAGATCAACGCCGCGGGCGACTGCACCTCGTTCTGCCCGACATAGCGCAACGCCACCTCGAACGATGCCTGTGCAATATCGGCGGCGTCTTCGCTGCTCAACCGTTTGGAGAGATAGCGCCGAAGATCGCCGTAGCCCCGTAAAAGATCGTCCAGTACGCCAGCCATCTTCTTCGCCCCGTGTTTCGATCAACCGCCATGAAGGCACGCCATCGCGCCCACCTGGATATTTCAAGAATAAGACAAGTCCTATGTTCTGGATGACATTATCGTTCCCAATCATTAAACCAACAAAAATATTTTGGCAAATATGGGGCTTTCGACTGTTAAGAAATGACAAATGGCGGGAAGCGGGGCTAAAAATCCGACAAAACGCATGGAATTTCCCAGAAAGACTGTGGTTAACCCTGAACCGATCGCGACAATAGATCGCAAAAATCAAGGCAACGCCGTCGATAGCAATTTTTTTCGAGAAACCGGTGGTCCATTTGTCGATCCCGTTCGCCTTGGTTATTAAAGGCCATACAACGAAGCGGCTGAACCGCAGTTGAGTCATTTTTACTTCGGCGAGGACGAAGAGCGTCGGCCGCGACGTTGAGCAAACGAATAGGTTGCAGATAAACGAGCATCGAAAATAGTTTGTCGATATTGCCAGGACGATTTAACCGTATCCGGTGTCCCTCGCACCGGGTGCTTTTGCGCGGATTGACCTCACCCGCGCGCTTTTTATTCCGTGAAACACGAACGATGTCCGTGAAAAATGAGGGCATCGCATGAGGTTCGGCAATGGGCGCCGCGACAAGCCCAGTATTTGAAAAAAATACCAGCATCGATGACGTCGCGTAACGAGGGGTTACCTGATTGGCCGGAGACCCGGCCAGCAAGATCCAGCATCGACCCAGGTAACACGTAGCCGCGCAAACCGAAGCGGCATTAAAAAAGTCATTCAGGCATGCTAACCGTAGGCGATTCATGATCCAACCCGCTTCGAGTACGCCATCGGCCTGCCACTACCATGACGGGTGGCTGGATATGGTCATAAGGATAACGAACCTCAAGGAAATCGAGCGGCGATATCAGAAAATGATTTCCCGCGCAATGGATATAGAATTTTTCGAGCGTATCAGAGGTATCGTCGACGACCAGGCAACGATCTGCCGGGTGGACGCCGGATGCATTCGCGTCACCGGGATGCTGAAGGCGAGCATGAGCCTGTCGAGAACCCATGCCTGCATCGAGATGCTGCTCAGGCATATTGCCTCTGCTCATGGCCTGCTCCCGCTTGCCGCGCTGGACGTTACCGTCGAGCGTCCCGACGGCAGACCTCATACGAAGGTCGTGAGAATTCCGGCGTCGGAAGGGCGCATGCATCTCGCACACGCCACCGAGGTCCTGAATGCCATGGCGCACGGGCATCTGGCACTTTCCCTGCAGCCGATTTTCAACGTCGGCGAGCAGGACCGTTCGTTATACGACGAATGCCTCGCGCGAGTGATTCTGCCGGAGTCCCATTGCGCGATGATGCCGTCCAGCTTCATCCCCAGTATCGAGCGGGCACTGCTCATGAACGAATTCGACCAGATCGTCGTGTCGTCGGTGATCGACCGATTGGCCGCCGATGACACGCTGATGCTCGGCTGCAACATTTCCGCCGCCAGCGCCGCGCTCTCCCACTGGTGGACCGCCATCATCGACCGGTTGAAGCGTCGGCCGGACATCGCCCGGCGGCTGGTCCTCGAAATAACCGAAACCGCGCCGCTCAAGCCCGCCGAGGCGCAAGAGTTCTCGCGTTGCCTGAACCGGCTCGGCTGCAAAGTGGCGATCGACGATTTCGGTTCGCGCTATGGCACGCAAAACGCCATCGACATCGGCACGCCGGACATCATCAAACTGGATACCTCGTTCCTGACGGATGCAAAAGACACGTCCCACGGCTTCGAACGGCTTCACCGCATGACCGGATTGGCCCGTACCGTCGTCATCGAAGGCGTGGAAGACGAGATGGATCTGGACATCGTCACGCGCGCCGGTTTCGAGTGGGCGCAAGGTCACTTGCACGGCGAGGTGGAGAGCGCCATGTTGCACCAGGTGCCTCCCGCGCATTCCAGGTAGCGGTCGTGAGCGCCTCGCCTCTTTCGCATGTCGTACCGTGAATCGAACGAGTGATCCGATGGACGGCAACCCGAACCACGATACCGATTCCGTATGGCCACGCGCCCTGATTGCGCGCGTGTCGGGGTACGCAATCTTCAGGCTCACCGAACAGGGCGACGTTGCCAGTTGGAACCCCGGCGCGAGGCGCATCGCGGGATACGATTGCGAGGAGATCATCGGCCAGCACTTTTCCCTGTTTTATACGCAGGACGACCAGCTCGACGGCATCCCGCAAGCGGCCCTGCAAGCGGCGCGGGAACAGGGTCAATATGAAACGGAAGGCTGGCGCGTGCGCAAGGACGGCTCACGGTTCTGGGCCACGGTGGTCATCGTGGCGCTCGATGCCGCGGACGGTACATCCATCGGTTTCGGCGAGATCGTACAGGACACCACGGAAAAACGCCTCGCCTGCGAAGCGGTGCTGGACAACGAGCGGCGGTTCAGGCTGCTGGTGCAGGGCGTAACCGATTACGCGATCTTCATGCTGTCTCCCGAAGGCCTCGTGACAAACTGGAACCTCGGGGCCGCGCGCATCAAGGGCTATGAGGCGAGCGAAGTTGTCGGCACGCATTTCAGGCGCTTCTATACGGCTGAAGATATCGCGCGCGAACTGCCTCAGCGCGGCCTGACCATAGCCGCCGACGAGGGGCGCTTCGAAACCGAAGGATGGCGCGTCAGGAAGGACGGCAGCCGGTTCTGGGCCAATGTCGTGATCGACGCGATCCGCGATGAGGACGGCAAGCTGATCGGCTTCGCCAAGGTGACCCGCGACGTGACGGAGCGCAAGAGTGCTCACGAAGAACTTGAAAAATCCCGCGCTGCGCTGCTTCAGTCACAGAAGATGGAAGCGCTCGGCAAGCTGACCGGCGGGGTCGCGCACGATTTCAACAACGTCCTGCAGGTGCTGCGCGGCAACCTGGAACTGCTCGAAGGCCGGCACGGCCGCGACGGGTGGACACGGGAGCGGCTCGGCAAGGCGATCGAGGCGGTCGAACACGGGGCAAAGCTCGCATCGCAGCTGCTAGCCTTCGGGCGCCGCCAGGCGTTGCAGCCGATCGCCGTCAACCTCGCCGCCATGCTGCGCGGCATGGACGATCTGCTCAGGCGAGCATTAGGCGAACTGATCAACGTGGAAACGGTCATTGCCGGCGGCCTGTGGAATACGCTGGTCGACCCGAACCATCTCGAGAACGTGGTGCTGAATCTTGCCATCAACGCCCGGGACGCGATGCCGGAAGGCGGCAAGCTGACGCTCGAACTGTCGAACGCCATGCTCGACGACCACTATAGCGCCCTTGCCGCGGACGTTCGCGAAGGACAATACGTCCTGCTCGCCATTACCGACACCGGAACGGGCATGCCCCCCGATGTCGTGGAACGCGCCTTCGAGCCGTTCTTTACGACCAAGCGCGAAGGGAAAGGCACGGGGCTGGGCTTAAGCATGGCGTATGGCTTCGTCAAGCAGAGCGGCGGCCATATCCGGATTTACAGCGAGCCCGGACACGGGACCACCGTGAAGATCTATCTGCCCCGTTCGATGGATAAGGCCGCCGAGCGCGAACCCGTACACCCGATCGTTCTCGCCGGAGGCTCGGAAACCATTCTCGTCGTCGAGGACGACAGGCGCGTGCAGGCAACGGTCGTGGAAACGCTCAGGCAACTGGGCTATACGGTACTGAAAGCAGACGATGCGCAAAGCGCGCTGGTGATCGTGGAAAGCGGCATCCACGTCGACCTGATGTTTACGGACGTGGTGATGCCCGGCACGATGCGCAGTACCGAACTCGTCAAGCTCGCGGCCCAGTTTCTACCGAACATGAAGATCCTTTTCACTTCGGGATATACGCAGAATGCCATCGTGCATGGCGGCCGGCTCGACCCGGGCGTGCATCTGCTGAGCAAGCCCTACAGCCGGGAACAGCTTGCCTCGAAGATCCGCCGTCTGCTGGGTCCGTCCCCTGCCCCGAACGCCGGTACGGCAACGGCGCCCCTCTCTGCGGGACAAACGCCATCGAACGTGGCGCCTGCGCCAGCCGGCTTCTCCATTCTCATCGTGGACGACGACGACGCTTCTCGCGAAGCCGTCAGCGAGTTGCTGGCCGGCATGGGCTATGACGTGCAACAGGCCGCCGACGCCGAAGCGGCAATGCGGCTATTGGCGACGCGAAAAGCGGACGTGCTTCTCACCGACATCATGCTTCCCGGCATGTCCGGCATTGAACTCGCCCGCGCTGCGCTCGGGCAGCATGCGGACATCAGAATAGTTTTTGCGTCCGGCCAGGAAGCCCCCGCTCCCGAAGAACTCGGCTTCGACTGCGCCTCGCTGCCCAAGCCATTTGCCGCAGAGCAACTGCTGGCGCTGATTGCGGCGATACATGAACAGGCTGAACGCAAAAGCGCCGAATAAGGGTTCTGTTCGACACGGTAACGTCTGCTCAAGGTATCGATTACCTAGGTAACCGATACCTGTAGACCTAGGTAATTTGTGCACCTACCCTGCTTTCAACCCGGTCCGAAACCGGCCATTGAGAGGGATAGGAAACGATGTCGAATCAAGCAACCCAAGAGGTCGATACCAGGACGCTCAGACGCGTCATCGCGGCGGCTTCAATAGGTAATTTCGTCGAGTGGTTCGATTTCGCCGCGTACGGATTCCTCGCGACCATCCTCACTCGCGAATTCTTTCCCGGCAGCGATCCCACGGTCGGGCTTCTCAAGACATTTGCGGTCTTTGCGGTCGCCTTCGCGCTGCGTCCGCTCGGCGGCCTGTTTTTCGGGGTCATCGGCGACCGGTTCGGCCGCAAGCGAACGCTCGCCCTCACCATCCTGATGATGGCCGGTGCCACGACGCTGATCGGCCTGCTCCCGACTTATGCCCGCATCGGCTACTGGGCGCCGCTGCTGCTCACGATCATTCGCTGCGTACAGGGGTTTTCCGCTGGTGGCGAATACGCGGGAGCGTGCGCGTATGTGATGGAGCATGCGCCCCGCCGCCGGCGTGCCTTCTTCGGCAGCTTCGTGCCGGTCTCGACCTTTTCTTCGTTCGCGTGCGCGGCCGTGGTGACTTACGTGCTCGAATCCTCGCTGTCGTCCGCGACGATGGTCGACTGGGGCTGGCGCATTCCGTTTCTGGTCGCGGCGCCGGTCGGTCTTATCGGCGTGTATCTGCGCATGAATCTGCATGAGACGCCGGCTTTCAAGGCACTCGAAGGCAAGAAGAAAGTCGCACACGCCCCCTTGGTGGAAACCCTGCGTTCGCAGTCCGGAAACATACTGAAGCTCGGCGCGTTCATCTCGGTGACGGCGCTCTCCTTCTATACGTTCACAACCTATTTCGCCACGTATCTCCAGGTCGCCGGGCATCTGTCTCGCGGAAGCTCTCTCCTCGTGACCGTTCTTGCGCTGTTCTTCGCCGCGGCATTGTGCCCGCTCGCCGGGCTCTTCTCCGATCGGGTCGGCCGGCGCGCGACGATTGCCAGCACCTGCGTGTTCATCATCGTGTCGGTTTATCCCGCCTTCACGCTAGGCGGCTCCGGCAGCTTGTCCCCGTCGCTGCTCGGCGTCGCGCTGCTTGCCGTGGGTGCCGTTCTCTCGGGCGTGGTCACTGCGCCGCTTCTGTCGGAAGTGTTCCCCACGCAAACACGCTATACGGCATCGGCCATTACTTATAACCTCGCGTACACGATTTTCGGCGGCACCGCGCCGCTCGTCGCGACCTGGCTCATCTCCGTGACGGGAACGAACCTCTCGCCGGCCTATTACCTGATCGCCGTATCCATTTTCGCCATGCTCGGCGGCCTCTCGCTGCGAGAGACTTCCACCACCGCACTCGAGGAAGCCGGCACGACGCACGACAACGACGCGGCGTCCGTGAAGCACGCCGTCAAACGGCCCGTCTGAGCGCGTTCGGTGCGCTTCCGACCCGCTTTTGACCTGCTTTTGACCTGCTTCTGACGCTGACCTGCAAACCTGAACGGATTTAGGCAATGAGTACTCTTCACGATTCGAGCATCATCATCGATGGTCTGAACATTTCGAAATTCGAACGCTCGGTGTTCGAAGACATGCGCAAGGGCGGCGTCACCGCCGTGAACTGCACGGTCTCCGTGTGGGACGACTTCCAGAAGACCATCGACAACATCGCGGAAATGAAGCAGCAGATCCGCGAGTACAGCGAAATCCTCACGCTCGTGCGCACGACCGACGACATCCTGCGCGCCAAAAAAGAGAATAAAACCGGCATCATCTTCGGCTTCCAGAACTCGTACGCCTTCGAAGACAACCTCGGCTATATCGAGGTCTTCAAGGAACTCGGCGTGAACGTCGTGCAGCTTTGCTACAACACCCAGAACCTCGTCGGCACCGGCTGCTACGAGCCGGACGGCGGCCTCTCGGGCTACGGGCGCGAAGTGATCCAGGAGATGAACCGCGTGGGCATCATGGTCGATCTCTCGCACGTGGGCGGCAAGACTTCGTCCGATGCGATCGCCTGCTCGAAGAAGCCCGTGACGTATTCGCACTGCTGCCCGTCGGGCCTGAAGGAGCATCCGCGCAACAAGAGTGACGAGCAGTTGCGGGAAATTGCCGATGCGAACGGCTTCGTGGGCGTGACGATGTTCGCGCCGTTTCTGAAGAAGGGGCCGGACGCGACCGTCGAGGATTATCTCGAAGCGATCGAATACGTGGTCGATGTGATCGGCGAGGACAAGGTGGGGATCGGCACGGACTTCACGCAGGGCTATACGACGGAGTTCTTCGACTGGATCACGCACGACAAGGGCCGCTACCGCCGTCTGACGGATTTCGGCAAGGTGGTGAATCCGGAGGGCATCCGCACGATCGGCGAATTCCCGAACCTGACGGCGGCGATGCAGAAGGCGGGCTGGAGCGAGGCGCGCATCCGCAAGGTGATGGGCGAGAACTGGCTGCGCGTGTTCGGTGAAGTCTGGAACGGCTGAATCGAATAGAAAGCAGGAGTTCGACTTGCAACCGCAATTGCCTATCGACGTCGATCCGCACACCGGCGTCTGGACCACCGATGCGCTGCCGATGCTGTACGTGCCGCGCCATTTCTTCACCAACAATCACACGGCGGTCGAAGAAGCACTAGGCCGTGAGGTCTACGCGGAGATTCTCTACAAAGCCGGTTACCAATCCGCGTACCACTGGTGCGAGAAGGAAGCGGAAAAGCACGGCATTGCCGGCATGGCGGTATTCGAGCACTATCTGAAGCGTCTTTCGCAGCGCGGCTGGGGGCTCTTCTCGATCGTCGAGGCGGACCCGGCAACGTCGAATGCGCGCATCCATCTTCATCACTCGTCGTTCGTGCTCGCGCAACCCGGCAAACATGGCAAGCTCTGCTACATGTTCGCCGGCTGGTTCGCCGGCGCGATGGACTGGGTCAACGACACCGCACCGGAAGGCGCCGCAAAAGGCCCGCGAGCGAAATCGGCCGAGATGCAATGCGCGGGCGAAGGTCACGACTGCTGCGTCTTTCACGTGACGTGAACGCGCCGGACACACGCTACAATCACCTGGAAAGGAGTCCATGCATCCCCAGGCCCGGGTCGGGGCACAGCCAACAGCGATACAGCAATGCCGAAAAGGACCGACACGATCTCCAGTCTCGACTACGAGGATCTCTTCAGGCATCTGCCCGTTGCGGTCATCGTGGCCAGAGAAAGAGTCATGGTGGACTGCAATGCCCGAGCCCTCGCGCTCTTCAAGGCCCGGCGCAGCGATATCGTCGATCGGTCGTTTTCCGTGCTGTATCCGCAGCAGAAGGACTTCACCACCACCGGCCGCCGCCTGGCGCCGCTCCTCGCGAAACATGCCGTGTTTAGCGACGACCGCATCATGCGCCGCATCGACGGAAGCCATTTCTGGGTCACCGTGTGCGGTTTCGGATATAACCCGAAGCGGCCTTTCGAGCTGGCGATCTGGACCTTCACCGATCTATCGGACAGCACGAAGCAAGCCGACATCGCCAGCACGCTCACCGAGCGCGAACGCGACGTCGCCGCATTCCTCGTACACGGCATGACAAGCAAGGAAATCGGCAAGGAACTGAATATCAGCCCGCGCACGGTCGACATTCACCGCGCGAGCCTGTTGCGCAAATACGGCGTACGGGCGACACCCGATCTCATCGCGCGGTTGCTGGCCTGAACCGCGTACGACTTCTCTTCTCTCACCATGCACACCATGTCGACCCGGCCCGAAAATGTAGCGGCGTTCATTGACATTGCACGAACCCTCTTTCAATCGGAGAAGCTTCCCGACGCCGGGAGAGAAGTCGCAGCACGCGTGTTCGAGCGGCTGCAAACGGTATCGGACGACGGCAAGAGACATGACACGAGCTATCCGGCACGCCGCTGGATCGAACCGGCCTTGTCGGCGATCATCGACGAACCGACTCACCTCGGCGCGGCGGCAAGAGCCATCAGAACGCTCGAACCCGTGCTCGGATGGTGGCGCCGCACGTCGGGCTCGCACGGCAGCGAGAACTATATCGACGAGCATGTGCACGGCATGATCTGCGGGCCCGGCGGCACCGAGAGCCGCTACGACGTTCAACTCGGTTTTTCGGTGATGGCGCCCAACGTGCGGTATCCGGACCATCGCCATCCGCCCGAAGAGGCCTATGTACTGTTGACCGCCGGCGAGTTTCGCCAGAAAGACGGCGACTGGTTCAACCCCGGAATCGGCGGCGGCATCCACAACGCGCGAGGCAGCCTGCACGCAATGAGATCGCTGTCCGATCCGTTTCTTGCCATCTGGTGTTTATTGATCTGACGGTCGAGCCGGCGAATTGCGGCGCGCCTTCGCACGACAGGCGCGCCGACACGAGGCCCCCTCTCTCACTTCGTCATACGCCGCTCATGACTCGGCGCGTGGCCGAACTGCACGCGGTAGGCCTTGCTGAAATGGCACGGCGAATTGAATCCGCACACCGACGTTACGCGAGCGATCGACGCATCGGTCGTGCGCAGCAGTTCGCGCGCCCGTTTCAGGCGCAACGTGAGGTAGTAGTGCGTTGGCGAGACGTTCAGATACGCCTTGAACATGCGCTGCAAATGCCGTTGCGAAAGCCGCACGAGGCGCGCCAGTTCTTCCAGCGACAGCGGCTCCTTGATGTTCGCTTCCATCAGCCGCACGACCTCGACCAGTTCCGCGCGCGAAAAACCCACGCGCGCATCGACAGGTATTGGCTGTAAGTCAGTGGCGCTGCGAATCCGCTCGACGATAAACTGTTCGGATACCTTGGCAGCCAGGCCGCGGCCGAGCCGCGCGCCCACGAGATCGAGCATCAGATCGAGCGGCGCGGTGCCGCCCGTGCAGGTCAGCCGGTCGCGATCGACCACAAACAGCTCGTCGGCGAAACGCACGCGCGGAAATTCCTCGTGCAAAGCCGTGAGGTCTTCCCAATGCACGGCGCAGCGGTAACCGTCGAGCAGCCCGCTCGCCATCAGCGCATAAGCGCCCGTGCAGATGCCGCCGAGCGGAACGCCGCGCTGCGCCACCCCATCCAGCGTGGCGCGCAGGCTGTCGTCGACGATCTCGCGTATGCGCACGCCGCCGCACACGATCAGCACGTCGGGCAGCGACGCCGGATCGAGCGGCTGCGCCGGGCGTACCGCGATGCCATTGCTCGCGTGGACGGGCGCGCCGTCCAGCGAGTAGATGGACCAGCGGTAATGGTCCGCGCGCCCGACATAGTTCGCCATACGCAGAACTTCGACCGCGCTCGAAAACGCGATCATCGAGAAGTTCTGCAACGTCAGGAAACCGAAATGCCTGAGAGACGATGCCGCATGCGCGTCGACGGTGGACGCTGCGGCGATGTCTGTCGTCACATCGCGCTCCTCGGGAAACAACGGTTGAAAACCCCGCAGTTGAAAACCGGATCAGACCTCGGCGACAGCGGGACGCGCGCGCATGAGTTGCCTGAGCCCCGCGAACGGCGACACTTTTGGCGCGCCAGGCGCACGACCGAAGCTCTCGGTAATGCGGTCCAGGATGATCGCCAGCAACACGACGGAAAGCCCGCTTTCGAAACCGAGGCCGATATCCAGACGCTGAATACTCGCCAGCACGTCGTTGCCGAGACCGCCCGCGCCCACCATCGAGGCGATGATCACCATCGACAGCGCCATCATGATGGTCTGGTTCACGCCCTGCATGATCGACGGCAGGGCATTCGGAAACTGCACCTTGTACAACAGCTGCCATGGCGTGCAGCCGAACGCCTGCCCGGCTTCGACAATCTCGCGATTCACGTGCTTGATGCCGAGACTCGTCAGGCGAACCGCGGGCGGCATGGCGAAGATCACCGTGGAAAGAATGCCGGGCACGCGGCCGAGACCGAACAGCATGGCGGCCGGAATCAGGTAAACGAAGGCCGGCATTGTCTGCATCAGATCGAGAATCGGGCGCACGATCGTCTGCACGAGCCGGCTTTTCGCTGTCCAGATGCCGAGCGGAATACCCACCACGAGGCTGATGACGGTGGACGACAGCGTGAGCCCGAGCGTGACGACGGTCTGGTCCCAGAAGCCCGTCGCATAGATCAGCAACAGCGAACAGGCGGCGAAGATCGCAAAGCGCCAGCCCACGCGCCACAAACCGATAAGGATGAAGAACGCCATCAGCGCCCACATCGGAATGGCCTGCAAGCTATGTTCGACGAAAGCGGCGAAACTTTCGATCGCCCGGCCGACCGTGTCGAAACTGCTCGCGTCGTGATCGAGTAGATAGTGAACCGCCTGGTCGACCCACTGGCCGACGGGAATGATCTCAGACATGAGCACCTCGGTTACGCGTAATGACCTTCAGAACGGCGGCCTGATCGATGGAGCCGCAATAGCGGCCTTCGTCGTCCACTACCGGCAGCGCCGTCGTATTCGCGCAGACGCGCGAGACGACCTGCTCCAGCGGCGCGCCGAGCGAAATGCATTCGACCTTCTCGAGCGACGGCCGCGCGGCGCGAATCGAGTCGCGCGTCACGAAACCGCTGATGCGATGCTGCGCATCGAGCACGAAGGCGTAGTCCGCGCTGCCGTTGAGCGACGACTCCACGCTCGTCGCGTCGAGCGAGCGGATCAGCGGCACCGCCTCGCGCTGCATCAGATCGCCGGCCGTCAGATAGCGGCTGGTGTCCACGCCGTCGAAGAACGCGCGCACGTAGTCGTCGGCAGGATTGCTGATGATTTCCTGCGGGGTGCCGATCTGCACGATGCGCCCGCCTTCCATGATGGCGATGCGGCTGCCGATCCGCAGCGCCTCTTCGAGATCGTGCGACACGAACATGATCGTGCGGCGCTGCTCCTTCTGCAGTTGCAGCAGCACGTTCTGCATTTCCTTGCGCTTCAACGGATCGAGCGCCGAAAACGCTTCGTCCATAATCATCAGCGAGGGATTCACGGCCAGCGCACGGGCAAGGCCCACACGCTGCTGCATGCCGCCCGACAGCTCGGCGGGCAACTTCTGCGCAAACGGCGCAAGGCCGACCTGCTCCAGCACCGCCAGCGCGCGCCGCTCGCGCTCCTTGCGTCCCACGCCCGCCACTTCGAGACCGAATGCGGCGTTCGACAGCACCGTGCGTTGCGGCATCAGCGCGAACGACTGAAACACCATGCTCATGTCGGTGCGGCGCAGCGCCACCAGTTCCGAGCGCCGGATGGCCGCAACGTCGCGCCCGTCGATGACGATCTTGCCCGCCGTGGGGTCCACGAGCCGGTTGATGAGCCGGATCAGCGTGGACTTGCCCGAGCCGGAGAGACCCATCAGCACGAAAATCTCGCCCTCGTGCACTTCGAACGACGCGTGGTTCACGCCGAGCACATAGCCGGTTTTGGCGAACAGTTCGTCCTTCGTTGCGCCCTGCGCGAGCAGCTCGCGCGCGAGCTTCGGGTTGGGCCCGAAAACCTTGCATAGTCCTTCGACTACGATCTTGGGGGATTTCATCGACTCCGTCTCCTCGAACGGCAGGCGCCGGCCCGCTCGGTATGTCTACATGGTTGTCGGAAAAAACCCTGCCGGGATAGCGAATTGCGACAAACGCTTGCTCAAAAGCGACATGCTGCGTCGGCAACAAGGCACCTGTGCTGCGGTGCCAGGCGCGGCTTCCCGCCTGCCTCGGCGCAAGGCAGGGTGTGCGTAGTACAGGACTGACCGGATGAAACGCGGCGCGGCGAACCGCAGCCGCAGCAAAACAGGACTCGCCGGTCCGGATTTCTCTTGCCGCGCTTACTGCTGGCCGACCCACTCGTTCACGCGATCGCCGTGCGCGGCGATCCAGGCATCGGCGGCGGCCTCGGGCTTTTCGCCGTTCTGGATCGCCAGCATCACGCCGTCGATCTCGCCCGGCTTCCACTGGAATTTCTTCAGGAAAGACTCGACCTGCGGCGCCTTCTTTTCGAGCCCCGGATTGGCGACGCTGTCCACGTGCTCGGCCGCGCCGTACACGCTCTTCGGATCGTCGAGGAAGCGCAGCTTGTACTTCGCGAACATCCAGTGCGGCGTCCAGCCCGTGACGATCACCGGCTTCTTCGTGCCGATCGAGCGCGCCAGTTCGGCCGTCATCGCGCTGCCCGAACTCGGCATGACGTTGTAGTTGAGACCGTATTGCTTGACGGCCTCGTCGGTCTTGCGCATCACGCCCGCGCCCGCGTCGATGCCGACGATGCGCCCGCCGAACGCCGCCTTTTCCGCGTTGAGATCGTTGATGCTCTTCGCGCTCACGTAGTCGGGCACCACGAGACCGATCTTCGCGCCGGGGAAATTCGTGCCGAGATCGACGACCTTGTCCTTGAACTGGTCCCAGTACGCGCCCTGCGTCACCGGCAGCCATGCGGACAGCGTCGCGTCGAGGTCGCCGCGCGCCACGCCCTGCCACATGATGCCCGTGGCCACCGGCACGAGCTGCACCGGATAGCCGAGGCGCTTCTCGATGATGCGCGAAGCGATGTTGGACGTGGCGACGCTATCGTCCCAGCCTTCGACGTAGCCGATCTTCAGCGTGGGTTTGCCGTCGGCAAACGCCGGGGCGCTGACGCTCACCGTTGCGAACAGCACACCGGCCAGAAAGAGTTTCGCGGACAGCTTCATGATTCATCTCCTATGATTCGGGCACGCGTTTCGTGTGTCTCCAGATTCGCCCGCCGCAATTTACCGGTCCCCTCGATTTACGACACTTTCTTGTTGTACGGCGACACCCTTGCTACTTGTCGACGACGAGATCGGACAGCGGCTTCGAGCAGCACAACAGGGCCATCCCCTGATCGATCTCGCGCTGGCGAATGCCGCCGCTATGCTTCATCTCGACCTGCCCCGAAACCAGCTTGACCTTGCAGGTGCCGCACATGCCCTGGCTGCACGACGAGGCGAGCCTCACGCCCGCCTGGCGAGCCGCGTCGAGCACGGTTTGCTGCGAGCCGCACTGGATCTCGCGGCGGCTCTTCGCGAACGTGACCGTGAAGCTTTCGGTCGGCACGGCCGGCTCTGTCGCGGCCGGGTCGGCTGGGTCGGCCGGGTCTGCTTCAAGCAGCGCATGGGCCGCCGTCAACGTTTCGAACGAAAAGCTCTCTTCGTGATAGCGCTCTCGCGCAAAGCCGGCTTCGTCGAGCAGATCGCGCACGGCCTTCATATACGGCGCGGGACCGCAAGTGAAGATTTCGCGCTCCATGAAATCGGGGGCGATCAGCTTCAGCAGCGGCAGCGACAGAAAACCGGTGACGCCCGGCCATCCGGTACGCGCCCCCACCCGCTCGCACACGAATGACGTGCGGAAGTTCGCCCGGCTCGACGCGATCAGTTCGAGTTCGCGCGCGAAGATGATGTCGTCGGGCGTGCGTGCGCTATGCGCGAAGACGATGTCGCGATCTTCGGCGAGATCGTGATGCGCGCGGCTCATCGACATCAGCGGCGTGATGCCGGACCCGGCGGAAAGAAACAGATATTTCGGTGCCGGGTGCCGCGCGCAGGTGAAGTCACCGGCCGGCCCGAGCACGCGCAATTCGACGCCGGGCTTCAGGTTGTCGTGCAGCCAGTTCGACACCTTGCCTCCCGGCACGCGCTTGACCGTGATGGAAATGGTGTGCGGCCGCGCCGGCGACGACGAAATCGTATAGCAGCGATTGATCGGCTCGCCGTCGATCTCGAGTTCGAGCGTGACGAACTGCCCCGGCTCGAACGAGAACGTGCGGCCCTCTGGCGAGCGCAGAAAAAAGCTCTTCACGTCATGCGTTTCCTGCACGACATGACAGCACACGAGCGTTTCCTCGACGTCGCTCGTCCACCGTTCGGGCAGCGCGCTCCAGAACGCCGGGCGCGTGACCCGGCTGTCCATGGGGTCGAGTTGGGCTGCATCTCGCATCATGACAAACTCCGCTCTTTTGCTTTGGCCGCGCGCGGCGCGACGTTATGCGCCAATCTGTCCGGCAAGGCGGCCGATGTACCAGGCCGAGAACTTTTCGACGAGACCTTCCGTGTACGGCGAATACGGACCCGGCTCGTAGGCGCTGCTCGCCGCGCCGCGCTGCGAATACTCGACGAGCGTGCGGTCCTGGTCGTTGGTCGCATTCCAGACCGCGGTCAGATTCTCGACGTCGTAGTCGATGCCTTCGCGCGCGTCCTTGTGGACCAGCCAGCGTGTACGCACGAGCGTCTCGCCGGCGGAAAGCGGGACGACCGAGAACGACACGATGTGATCGCTCATGAAGTGATGCCACGAGTTCGGCTGGGTCCAGAACGACAGACCGCCGAGATCCGCCGAGCGAAACTCGCCGAGCAGCTTTTTCGAGGCCACTTTCGCGTCGAGCGTCTGCGATTCGCCGCTGCGATCGAGCGGCAGGCGCTGCGTGCGAAAACCCGTCACGTCGAGCAGTTTTTCGACTTCCACCGAAGGCAGGCCCAACCCTTCCCACTGCTCCACGCGCTCGTTGCAGGCGCGCTCGAAGGCTGCCATCCCTTCCGCGTTGGCCGGCGTGCGTTCGTAGCCGAAGCCGTATTCGTAGAGCGAAACCGTCAACTCGGGATGATTCGCCACGCAGTGATAGCACTCGCGATTGTTCTCCATCACGAGCTTCCAGTTGCCTTTCTCGATGATGTCGATCTGCGCGGCGACCTTGCAGTTCGCCAGATCGTGCGGCAGCAGATACGGCTCCATCGCGGCGCGCATCTGCGCGAAGTCGGCGGGCGGCTCGTCGGCGAGGCACACGAAGATCAGCCCGGCGAGATTTTCCACATGGACGCGCTTGAGGCTGTGCTTGCAGCGGTCGAACTGCTCGCCCATATGCTCGGCGAACATCAGTTCGCCCGAGAGGTTATAGGTCCAGCTGTGATACGGGCACACGATATTGCCGACCGTGCCCTTCGAGTCGTTGCACAGGCGCGAGCCGCGATGGCGGCATACGTTGTGGAACGCACGCACCGCCATGTCGTCGTCGCGCACGATCAGAATCGATTCGCCCGCCAGCTCGGCGGTCACATAGTCGCCCGGCTCCGGAATCTCGGCCTCGGTGGCGACCTCGATCCAGTGCTGCCGGAAGATGGCTTCCATATCGAGCGCGAAAATCTCCTCGCTCAAATAGAACGGCGCCTCCAGGCTGTACCCCTCTTTGCGGCGCTCGATCAGCGCGCGAATTTCTGCCGATACTTTCATCGTGTGCTCCGGATTTTCCATTCCAGGTTGTTGCCGACAGATCGTCAAAATCAGTAGTCGATAAGTTGATGCTCGCGCAAATACGCGAGGATCACTTGTGCTTTTTCGACCGAACTCCCTTCGTTTACGACGTTGCCGCCGCGGCTTTCGGTCGTGGTCGCCGAGAGCATGCGCGCATGGCCGGAGCGCTTCTCCGCCGCGACGAGGCGCACGGGCTTGCGCTCGATCGGGCCGACCGTCCACGCGGACGCTTCGGCAGCGCTCATGCTCATGCTCGCGGCGCGCTGCGGCCGGATCGCGCCGGCGCGCAGCCGCGCATAGGCGTAACGGGGCTGCGCATTGGCGAGCGGATGCACGGCGATCACGGCGGGCAGCGCCGTTTGCACGCGCCGGCGCAGGCCCTTGGGCAGGAATTGCCGCACCACGGCCACAGCGCCGCTCTCTGCGTCGATATCGACCGCGCCGCCGACGATCGGCACGCCGAGCGCCGCGGCCACGCTATACGGCAGCATGCCGCTGTCGTGCGCGCCTTCGGCCCGCGTGCCGGTCAGCACGAGGTCGTAGCCGCGCACGCGCTCGGCCAGCCTGCGCGCCGCGTCGTCGGACGGCGCGCAGCTCAGCACCTCGACTTCGGTCGCGCCCAGTGCGAGGTATTCGGTCAGCGCCGGGTCGTCGGCGTCGCCCGCATGCAGCACGTCGAGGCGCGCATGGTGACGCTGCGCCAGCGTACGCGCGAGATCGAGTGCGAGCGCGTCGTTGCGGCTATGGCGCGGCACGCCGCTCACGGGGTGGCGGCCGACGGAAACGAGCACGGCGATACGTTCGATGCGCCGTTGGGAATCGTTACGGGAATCATTGCGGGCATTCATGCGGCCACTCCTGCGGAATGCATGTCGTCACGTACGGCGCCCGGCGCGCCGCGTTTCGCGCGCGCGGCCTCTACCTCACCGATCAGCGCGGCGATGGTGCCCTGGGCGTCGCCGACCACGGTCAGGTTCGCGCGCTTCGCGATCGGCGCGCTGCCGTCGAGATTCACGGCAATCACGTGGCGGCAATCCTTGATGCCTTGCAGATGCTGCACGGCGCCCGAAATGCCGAACGCGATATACACACTGGACTCGACCGTCTTGCCCGTCGCGCCCACCTGCTTGTCGCGCGTGAAGTGGCCGTTGTCGACCGCGACGCGGCTCGCGCCGATCGCCGCGCCGAGCACGCCCGCGAGCTGTTCGAATGCCGCGATGTCGGTCACGCCGTTGCCCGCCGAGACGATGAAATCGGCTTCTTCGAGCGCGACCCGGGCGGCATCGATTTCCTCGAGACCGAGATCGCGATACGACGACGCCAGATCGACGGCGGGCCGGATGAAGTCGCTCGGGAGCCGCTCGCCCGCGCCGACGAACGGCAGCTTCGCCTCGACCACGTTCGGCGCGAGCAGGATCACCTCGGGCAGCGCGCGCGTGGCCCATGCGCGCTTCGCCTGTTCGTACACGCCCACATGGCGCGCGTCGATCTCGACCACCTGCGTCGCCACGCTGGCCCCGGCCGAGGCCGCGTAGCGCCGGCCAAGATCGCCGTCGCCGCTCGCGTTGTCGGGCAGGAACACATGCTTCGGCGCGAGCGCCGCCGCACACGCCTGCAACGCGCGCAGTTCGCTGTCCGGCGCGAACGCGCGGCGCTCGAAGCCCGGCAGCTCGATCAGCTTGTCGACGCCGAGCGCCGCCGCGTCGTCTTTCAGTTCGCCGAACACGAGCAGCGCCACTTCGGTTTGCGCATCGGCGAGCAACGCGGCGGCCGCGACGGCCTGGCGCGCATGCTCGTCGAGAGCGCCGCGCTCGGCATGAGCGGCAACGAGCAGCACGTGCTTCGGATCGCTAATGGTGCGGCGCGGTTTCGCGGCATTGCCGTGCCCGTGCTGCGCGGGCCAATGCGCGGCGTTCGCGTCGGCACTCCCGGTCTCGCCGAGAATAATGCGCCTGAGACCCGCCGCGGTCACAACGAACGGGCGGCGCGGATCGATTCGTTTGATCGTATTCATCGATTCACTCCAGCGAGGCGGCCACGAGTTCGGCCACGTCGAGCACCTCGGGACGCGGACCCACCACGCCTTCGAGCATCGCCGTGCATTGCGGGCACGCCACGGCAACGACCTCGGCGTTGAGTGCGCGTGCGTCGGCCATACGAATGTCGGGAATGCGCTGCTTGCCGGGGATGTCGGTGAGCGGCGCGCCGCCGCCCCCCCCGCAGCAGCGTCCGCGCATGCCGTGACGCTCCATCTCCACGACCTGGATGCCGATCGTTTTCAGCAGCTTGCGCGGCGCTTCGGTCTCGCCGTTATAGCGGCCCAGATAGCAGGGATCGTGATACGTGGTGCGCTTTTCGGTGAGCGCCTGCACGGCCTTCGGCGCGATGCGTCCGCTCGCGGCGAGTTCGGCGAGGAAGGTCGTGTGATGCAGTACTTCGTAGCGCGCGCCGAGCGCACGGTACTCGTTGCGCAGGCTGTGCATGACGTGCGGGTCGGCGGTGACGATGCGCGCGAAGTCGAGCGTGGCGAGCGTCGCCATCATCTGCTTCGCCATGCGCTGGAACGTCGCTTCGTCGCCGAGACGGCGCGCCACGTCGCCGGTATCCGTTTCCCGCGCGCCGAGCACCGCGTAATTCACGCCGGCCTTGTTGAGCACCGTCACGAGCGCGCGCAGCGTGCGCTGATAGCGCATGTCGAACGCGCCCTCACCAGCCACCACGAGTACGTCCACGCGCCGGCCGGGCTGCGCGACCGGCGCATCGAGATCGACCGACCAGTCGTAGCGCGCCGTTCTGTCGTAGCCGCCCGCCGTGCCCGTTTCGCGTAGGTTCGCCAGCACTTCCGGGCCTTTGCCGGGCACCTCGCCATGCACGAGCGTCTGGTTGCGGCGCATGTCGACGATGGCGTCGACGTGCTCGATCAGCATCGGGCACTCCTCGACGCAGGCGCGGCAGGTCGTGCACGACCAGAGCGTCTGCGCTTCGATCAGGCCGGAGACGATCGGACCGTCCGGCGCGCCGCGATGCCGGCCGACCGCCATGCCGGGCGTGGGACTGCCCGCGTACGCCGCGTCGGTGCCGCCGGCCATGCCGACCACGAGGTCCTGAATCAGCTTCTTCGGATTGAGCGGCTGGCCCGAGGCGAACGCGGGGCACGCGGCCTCGCATTTGCCGCACTGCACGCAGGCATCGAAGCTCAGCAACTGGTTCCAGCGAAACTCCACGGGTTTCGCCACGCCGTATTCCTGCTTCTGTTCGATATCGGGCAGCTTCAGCGCGGTCGGCGGCGTGGCCGTGCCGTTGCCGGTCCAACCCTCGCGCGTTGCCGCGAAACGCTCCTGGCGCGGATGGAATGCCAGATGCAGAAGCCCGGCGACCGCATGCTTCATCGGCCCGCCGTTGGCCGCGCCGAATGTCATTGCGAAGGCGCCCACGCCGATCAGCACCGCGCACACTACCGCGAATCCGCCCGACATCGCGCCGGCGGGCACCATCGTGAAGAGCACCACGCCGAGCGCGAACGAGCCGAGCAGCCACGGCAGCGTATTCCACGGCCCGCGCGAAAGGCGCGCCGGCACATGGCTCGCATGACGGCGGCGCCAGACGAACACCGCACCGATCAGCATCGCGAGCGCCGCGAGAAAGATCAGCCGGTCGAGCCACGGCGAATAGATCGCGAGCCCGTAGTTGACGAACACGAGCGCCAGCGCCGCGATCGCGCCGCCCGCGGTGGCGACGTGCGTCTTCGCGATATACGGATCGCGCGCCACCACATGATGCAGATCGACGAAATAACGCTTGGGGATACTGAACAGCTTGCTGACGCCAACGGAACCGGGCACGGCGGCACGCCCCACCCGCCAGAAGGCGGCGCGTTTCGCGACCGCGAACGCGAGCCCCGCCATCGACACCCACAGCAGCGCGGTAATGAGCCAGGACGGATTCATGGTTCAGAAGTCCTTCGCGAGCCGCAGCGCGTCGTAAATCGCGCCGTGGATGTTGTGCATGGAGATGCAGTCGCCGACGCGGAACAGCAGGAAGCGGCCATTGCCGAGTTCTTCGCCGAGGCAAGGCTGCGGCTCCGCGACGAAAAGCTTGTGCACGTCCACCTGGCCGCGATTCACCGATTCGGGTTTGAGCTTCCAGTACAACGCGTCGTTGGGCGTGCTGCCGTTTTCGATCACCACCTGATCGACGGCGCGCTCCTCCTGCTCCTCCGTGTACTCGTTGCGCAGCACGGCAATCATCTTGCCGTCTTCTTCGTACACGCGATCGAGCCAGTAATTCGGCGTATGGATCACGCCCTGCGCATAGAGGCGGCGATAGAAGATCGGGAACGTGGTGCCGCCCACGTCGTCGGCAACCTTCACGTCGGGCGTGACGATTTCGACCTTCGAGCCGCGGCTCGAAATGAAATCGGCCACCCCGGCGCCCGCATGCGTGCTCACGCCGTCGTAGACGAGCACGTTCTGCTTCGGCTCGACACGGCCCGCCAGGATGTCCCATGAACTGACCGCGAGCCCGTCTTCCACGCCCCATGCGCCCACCTGCTGCGTGAAGCTCGAACCGCCCGTGGCGAGCACGATGATGTCGGGTTTTTCCGCGAGGATCGTTTTCTCGTCGGCCGTCACGCCGAGACGGCGATCGACGCCGAGGCGCTTCGTCTCCATGTCGAACCAGCGCACGATGCCCGCCATCTGCTCGCGCTGCGGCGCTTTCGCCGCCAGCAGAATCTGGCCGCCCACGGCGTCGTTCTTCTCGAACAGCACCACGTCATGGCCGCGCAGCCGCGCAACGCGCGCGGCTTCCAGCCCCGCCGGTCCCGCGCCGACCACCACGACCTTGCGCTTCGGCCCGCGCGACTTCTCGATGACGTGCGGCATGGTCGCCTCGCGCGAGGTCGCCGCGTTCTGCACGCACAGCACGTCGAGACCGTTGTACTGGCGGTCGATGCAATAGTTCGCGCCGACGCACTGCTTGATCTCGTCTTCGCGGCCGTCGCGAATCTTGATGACCATGTGCGGGTCGGCGATCTGCGCGCGCGTCATGCCGACCAGGTCGACCATGCCGCTCGCGAGCAGACGCTCGGCCTGGCCCGCATCGCGAATGCTCTGCGCGTGCATGACCGGCAGCTTGACCACCGACTTGATGCCGGCCGCGAGATGCACGAACGGCTCGGGTGGCAGCGCCATCGGCGGCATGCAGTTGGCGAGCGTGTTGTGCGTGTCCGCGCCGGAGCCGATCACGCCGAGATAGTCGATCAGCCCCGTTTCCGCCATCGCCTGGGCGATTTCCTTCAACTGCTCGTGATCGAGGCCGTCTTCGTGGAACTCGTCGCCGCACATGCGCAGGCCGACGCAAAAGTCCTTGCCTACGGCCTCGCGCACGGCCTTGAGCACTTCCACGCCGAACCGCAGGCGGTTTTCGAGCGAACCGCCCCATTCGTCGGTGCGAAAGTTCGTGCGCGGGCTCCAGAACTGGTCGATCAGATGCTGGTGCGCCGCCGAAATCTCGATGCCGTCCATGCCCGCGTCCTTCACGCGCTTCGCAGCCGTCGCGAAGTCGCCGATGATGCGGTGGATTTCCTCGACCTCGATAATCTTGGCATTGCCGCGATGCACGGGTTCGCGCACGCCCGACGGCGACATCAGATGCGGCCAGTGCTCGCCATGAAACGCGGAACGGCGCCCCATGTGGGTAGCCTGAATCATGATCTTCGCGCCGTGCCGGTGCATCGCTTCGGCAAGACGCGCGAGCGGATCGATGATCCTGTCGGTCGCGAGATTCACCGACTTCCACCAGCCCTGCGGACTGTCGATCGACACCGGGCTCGATCCGCCGCACACCGCAAGGCCCACGCCGCCCTTGGCCTTCTCTTCGTAATAGCGGATATAGCGGTCGCCCGGCAGGCCGCCCGGCTCGGCGTAGACCTCGGCGTGGGCCGTGCTGACGATGCGGTTGCGCAGCGTGAGCTGATTGAGCGTCAAGGGTTTGAACAGGTGTGGGTAGCGCATCGCAGACGACCTCTGGCGTTCGTGTCTTTCGATAAGTCTTGTAGGGCGGGTCGCGCCGCCGTTCAGGCGGCGATCGGCGAGACTTCGAAAATGCAGTGCGCGTGGCCTTCGGCCGCGCATTGCACTTCCGACGACCGCGCGCGCGGCGCGCCTTTGCCGCCTTCCGTGGTGTCGTTGACCCAATCCATCGCGCCGGCGAACCAGCCCGCGAACATGTAGCAGAGCTTGCCGTGCCTGCCGGGCTGCGCGAGCACGAACGACGAATGGCGCAGTTCGATCTTCGCGCGCGCCGCGGCCGGATCGGCCTCGCGAATCGTGAAGATGCCCCAGCCGCGCTGCGAAAGACGCTTCAGGTAGTGCTCGAACACCGCCATGCCGGCGATGCCGTGCTTTTCCGCTTCCTTCTCGCACCAGTGGTACGCGGATTGGTAGCCGGCCTTGTAGAGAATCTCCGCGTAGACCTCGCGGCCCAGCGCTTCTTCAACCGCCGTGTGATTGTTCGTGAAAAAGTGGCGCGGCACGTATAGCATCGGCAGCGCGTCGGTGGTCCAGACGCCGGTGTGCGGATCGACGTCGATCGGAAGTTGCGGTTGCATGTCGTAAGTCTCCGGGAATCTTATTTATTCAGTCATTCTTAATAATCTGGATGGTCCTTCTTCGCGGCTTTAAAACTGCTCGCTCAGCCGCTCAGCTAATCAGCCGTTCCAGACTTCACCGAATACGCGCAGCCAGTTCTCGCCCATCACCTTGCGGATGCGCGTCTCGCTCCAGCCCGCCTTCTGCATCGCCGCCGTCAGGTTCGGGAATTCGCCGATCGTGCGGATGCCCTCCGGATTCACCACCTTGCCGAAATCCGTCAGACGGCGGTAGCGGCCCTTGTCGTGCGTGATCCAGTCGAAGAACTCCGTCGTATAGCCCTGCGTGAAGTCCGTGCCGATCCCCACCTTGTCCTCGCCGATCACATCGACCACGTATTCGATCGCTTCGAGATAATCCTCGACGGTCGCGTCCGGCCCCTTCTTCAGAAACGGCGCGAACATCGTCACGCCCACGAAGCCGTTCGCATCGGCAATTTCCCGCAACTGCTCGTCACTCTTGTTGCGCGGATGCTCCTTCAGGCCCGACGGGCAGCAGTGCGAATACGTCACGGGCTTCTTCGAGCAGGCGATCGCATCGGACGAAGTCTTGCCGCCCACGTGCGAGAGATCGACCATGATGCCCACGCGGTTCATCTCCTGGATCACTTCGCGCCCGTAGCCCGAGAGGCCGCCGTCCGGCTCGTAGCAGCCGGTGCCGACGAGGTTCTGGGTGTTGTAGCAAAGCTGCACGACGTTCACGCCGAGTTCCTTGAAGACCTCGATATAGCCGAGGTTGTCCTCGAAGGCATACGAGTTCTGGAAGCCGAAGATGATGCCGGTTTTATTCTCTTTTTTGGCGCGCAGGATGTCGTCGGTCGTGCGCACGAGCGTGAGGATTTCGCCGTACTCGCGGATCTGCTGCTTCATTTCCGCGATGTTGTCGATGGTCTTCTGGAAGTCGTCCCACACGGAGACCGTGCAGTTCACGGCGGTGACGCCGCCCTTGCGCATGTCTTCGAATACCGAGCGTTCGAATTTCGAAATGTTCAGACCGTCGATGATGATGCTGTTGTCGTGCAGTGTGCTCTGCGTGCTCATGACCCGCTCCAGGACTATCGCATGAATTTGAAAGTATTCAATGCAGTAAATGAAAGATACGCACGGAACGATTGTTTCCGGCGCGATCATTTCGATCCGGCTTTCCACCGGTCGACCTGCACGAAACCGACGGCTCTATTCTTGTCGTTCGAATAAACGCCCATTGTCGGAATTCAGACGCGTTCTTTGCCTTTTCCGCCATTCGCGTCCGTTTTTCACAAGTGTTCGGCCCGCGTTAATTCAAGCCGCATCGCGCCGCCGTTCTTTCCCGCGGAAGTCGTTCTTTTTTGTTCAGATGACTCAGGGTTTTGCCGCATGGCACACTTGCCCCGCCAGATCCCAGAATTGCGGCAGCCGTAGCCAGCCATCCCCCGGCCAGCAGGCGATTGACCCAGATTGACCACAAAGGAATAGTCCCCATGTTGCCGGATCGCACGGCGTCGTTAGCGCACTTCGCGTTCATGCCGCTGCCCGACTTCACCATGATCGCGTTCACCAACGCGATAGAAGTCCTTCGCATGGCGAACTACCTCAGTGGCCAGCCGCTTTACAGGTGGTCGGTCATCAGTCCGGACGGCGGCCTCGTGACGGCCAGCAACGGTCTTGCCATCGATACCGGCCCGGCCGAATGCGCGGGGCAGCCCGACATCGTGTTCGTGTGCGGCGGTATCGACGTGCAGCGCGCCACCACGCCCGCCCATCTCGCCGCCTTGCGCCGCTTCGCGCGCATGGGCATCGTGCTGGGCAGCCTGTGCACGGGCACCTACGCGCTCGCGAAAGCCGGGCTGCTGGCCGGCTACGCCTGCGCGATCCACTGGGAAAACATGTCGGCGCTGAAGGAAGAGTTTCCGTCTACGCGCTTTCTCAAGGAACTGTTCGTCATCGACCGCGACCGCGTCACCTGCACCGGCGGCGTCGCGCCGCTCGACATGATGCTGCACCTGATCGCGGCGCGCGTCGGCATTGCCCGCATCACGCAGATCGCCGAGCAATTCGTCATCGAGCATGTGCGCGACACGTCCGCCCAGCAGCGCATGCCGCTCGTCGCGCGGCTCGGCTCCGCCAACAAATCGCTCTTCGAAGTCATCTCGCTGATGGAGAACAACATCGAAGAGCCGCTTTCGCGCGAGGAACTCGCGCGTCTCGCGAACCTGTCGCAGCGGCAATTGCAGCGGATCTTTCACGAGCATCTCGGCATGACGCCCACGCACTACTATCTGACGCTGCGCCTGCGCCGTGCGCGCGAACTGCTGCTGCAAACCGACATGTCGATCATGCAGATCACGATGGCGTGCGGCTTCCAGTCGGCCTGCCACTTCAGCAAGAGCTACCGCGACGCCTTCGGCAGCGCGCCGACCGGCGAGCGCCGCAAGCGCATTGCACCGCTTTCGGGCATGGGCACGCCGGCGGCACCTCTGGCAATAGCACCGGTGCACGCCTAGACGCACGCATAAACATAGCAGGCGCGATAAAAAGCGCCTCGGCTATTCCGGCGTTCCGGCTTTATCACGCCCAACAGCAAAACGGGCCGCCAGAAAAACTGGCGGCCCGTTTCGCATGCTCGCACGATTCGACGACGCTCGACTACGCCGCCAGCAAACCGTGCGGATCGATGACGAACTTGCGCGGCGCGCCGCCATCGAACTTCTTGTAGCCTTCCGGCGCTTCGTCGAGAGAGATCACCGAGACGTTGACGATCTTCGCAATCGGCAGGCGGTCGAACAGGATCGCCTGCATCAGGTTGCGGTTGTAGCGGAGCACCGGCGTTTGCCCCGTATGGAACGAATGCGACTTCGCCCAGCCGAGGCCGAAGCGGATGCTCAGGCTGCCGTGCTGCGCGGCCACGTCGCTGGCGCCGGGGTCGTCGGTGACGTAAAGACCCGGAATGCCGATCATGCCGGCCGGGCGCGTGATTTCCATCAGCGAATTCAGCACCGTGGCGGGCGCTTCCTCGGCATGGCCGGCCGCGCCATGGCCGTGCGCCTCGAAGCCCACGCAATCCACCGCGCAATCGATTTCCGGCTTGCCAAGAATCTGCTCGATCTGCTCGCCAAGCGAGGCGTCCTTCGACAGATCGACCACCTCGAAGCCCATCGCCTTCGCATGCGCGAGCCGTTCCGCATTCATATCGCCGACGATCGTGCAGGCCGCACCGAGCAGGCGCGCCGACGCCGCGGCCGCCATCCCGACCGGCCCCGCCCCCGCGATATAGACGGTCGATCCCGGCTTCACGCCCGCCGTTACCGCGCCGTGGTAGCCGGTCGGCAGAATGTCCGAGAGGCAGGTGAGATCGCGCATCTTCGCCATCGCCTGGTCGCGGTCGGGGAATTTCAGCAGATTGAAGTCGGCGTACGGCACGAGCACGTATTCCGCCTGCCCGCCGATCCAGCCGCCCATATCGACATAACCATAGGCGCCGCCTGCGCGCGACGGATTCACGGTCAGGCACACGCCCGTGTGCTGTTCGCGGCACATCGCGCAGCGCCCGCATGCCACGTTGAACGGCACCGAAACGAGGTCGCCGATTTTCAGCGTCTCGACGTCCTTGCCGACCTCGACCACTTCGCCGGTGATTTCGTGGCCGAGCACGAGGCCGACCGGCGCGGTCGTGCGCCCACGCACCATATGCTGATCCGAGCCGCAGATGTTGGTGCTGACCACCTTGAGAATGACACCGTGGCCGATCGAGCGCCCGCTCGGATCGACCATCTTCGGATACGCGATGTTCTGCACTTCGACCTTGCCCGGCCCCTGATACACGACGCCTCGATTACCGCTCATCTCGCTGTCTCCTGTTCGATGCTGTACATGGGAACGCGTTGCCTCATGCCAAGCGCGCAACGCAACGACGTTTCGAGCGTAGCGTGCCGCCCGTACCCGGCGATGTGCAAAAAGCGACGCGCACTTGAACGGCGCCGCCATCCCGCGACACGCTCCGTCATGAGGCCGCGCTCAGAACAGATGCCGCAGGCCGATGCGCACGTCGGCCTGCGTGGTGGTCGACGCAGGCGTGAAGCCATAGCCGATCACCGCGTCCACGCCCTGCGAAGCCCTGAGCCAGTCGCCCGACAGATAAACGTCCGTGCGCTTCGACAGCAGGTAATGCATGCCCGCCGAAAGCTGGTTCCAGTGGTGGCCGTCGAAGTGCGTGTACTGGTAGCCGCCCGTCATGCTGAACGAAGGCGTCATCTGCCAGTTGGCGCCGCCTTCGCCTACCTGCATGTGCCGGCTCTCGCCGAATGCGGTGATCTGCGTGTAGGTGAAAGCGCCCATCAGCGTGACGTTGCCGATCGCATAGCTCGCGCCCGCGCCGAAGGTGGCCTGCTTGTCCACCGGAAACGGCGTGTCCGCATAGAGCGACGTTACCGTGCCCGTAGCCGGATCGACGCTGACGGTCGGCCGGCCGAAGAAGGTCCGCACGCCGATCATCGCGTAGGGGTCGAAGCCGTAGATGCCCGACGGGTTATTGAGCTGCGTGTACGCGGTACCCATCGCGAACGGGCCGTGCTGATACTGCGCGCCGACGCTCCACGCGCTGCCGTTATGGAAGTCGCCCGCCTTGTTGCTGAACGAGTACATGCCGCCGAACTGGAATCCGCCGAACGTATTCGACATGAACTTCACCGAGTTCTGCAAATGGTCGCCATTCATGCGGTCGAAGTCGCCCTGGTTGATCGCGTAGCCGCTCGCCCATGCCGAGGCGTTGTAGAGATAGACGAACTCCTGCGTCATGTCGGGCTGATTGCCGAGCGTGAGCGTGCCCCAATCGTTTTGCAATCCGACATACGCCGCGCGGCCGAACAGCGAGCCGCCGTTGGCGATCTGTCCGTTGCCGAGATGGAAGCCGCTCTCCAGTTCGAACACGGCCTTCATGCCGCCGCCGAGATCCTCGGTGCCCTTGAGACCCCAGCGGTTCGCCTGGGCAATGCCGTCGTCGAATTTCACCTGGTGCGAGCCGCCCGCATTGCTCACGTAGGTCACGCCGGCGTCGATGATCCCGTACAAGGTGACGCTGCTCTGCGCATAACTCGCGTTCGGGACGGCGGCTAATGCCAGCGCCATACCGGTCAGTGCCACCGCGTTTCCTGTTTTTCTCATGGTGTCGTCTCTCTCCTGTCTCGCGATACGGTTGTCGGGCCGCGCCAGGCCGGCATGAAAAACAGCCCTGAAAAACGGCCATAAAGTCCGGCGCGGACGAACAGAACGTACAAGTCCAAATCTCGGCCGACTTGCGCGGACACGACATCCGCTGGTGCAGGAACGACACCCGGCAACGCAAAACCCCCTGCAAAACAGGCACAAAACGTTATGCGGCGGGCTTTCCTGGCACTTCGACAGCGCGATCATCGGCAATCCGACATCGACTTTATGAAATCCGCCGATCCCGCCTTTATTGCGTTTTTATTGATTGAACAATCAATAAAAAAAACCTAAAGTGAGAACCTTCCAGGAGTGTCCCGAACCACCATGCCCAAGATCGGAATGCGCGACATACGTCGCGCGCAACTCATCGACGCCACCTTGCAATCGATCGACCAGTCGGGTCTTTCAGGCACGACGCTCGCGAGCGTGGCGCAGCACGCGAACATTTCCACCGGCATCGTGAGCCACTACTTCGGCGGCAAGGACGGCCTGCTCGAAGCCACCATGCGCCATGTGCTGCACGACCTGTGGGAAGCAACGATGCGCCGGCGCCAGGCCGCGAAAGACGAGCCGCGCGCGCGGCTGCGCGCGATCGTCGCCGCCAATTTCGACGTCTCGCAGGTGAACTCGCCCGTCATGAAAACATGGCTCGCGTTCTGGGCCGAGAGCATGCATCAACCTGCGCTGCGCCGGCTGCAGCGCATCAACACGCGGCGGCTTCATTCGAACCTGTGCGCGGAATTCGAGCGGGTCTTGCCGAACACGGCGGCCCGCCGTGCCGCGAGCGGCCTCGCCGCGCTGATCGACGGCCTCTGGCTGCGCGGCGCGCTGACGGGCGAGCCGTTCGACACGAAAACCGCGCTGCGCATCGCCAACGACTACATCGACCTGCTGCTCGACACGCGCGCCAAGGCGCGCCCGGGCAAGTCATCCAGATAACCCGTCCCGGAGCCACTTCGATGCCCTCTTCGACGCCTCTTTTCCCCGTGCAACGCCTTTTTATCGACGGTGCCTACACGGACGCCACCAGTGGCGAAACGTTCGACACCTTCAACCCCGCCACCGGCGAGAAGCTCGCCACGGTGCAACACGCGAGCGCGGCCGATATCGACCGCGCCGTGCAATCGGCGCGCACCGGTCAGCGCGCCTGGGCCGCACTGACGGCCATGCAGCGTTCGCGCGTGCTGCGCCGCGCGGTCGAGTTGCTACGCGAGCGCAACGACGCACTCGCGGACCTCGAAACCCTCGACACGGGCAAGCCCAGCGCCGAAACGCGCGCCGTCGACATCGTCACGGGTGCCGACGTGATCGAGTATTACGCAGGCCTCGCCCCCGCGCTCGAAGGCCAGCAGATTCCGCTGCGCGAGACCTCGTTCGTCTACACGCGGCGCGAGCCGCTAGGCGTCACGGCCGGCATCGGCGCGTGGAACTATCCGATCCAGATCGCCTGCTGGAAATCGGCGCCCGCGCTCGCCGCCGGCAACGCAATGATCTTCAAGCCGAGCGAGGTCACGCCGCTGTCGGCGACGAAACTCGCGGAGATCTATATCGAGGCGGGTGTGCCGCCGGGCGTCTTCAACGTGGTTCACGGCGACGGGCGCGTGGGCGCGATGCTTGCCATGCATTCGGGCATCGAGAAGATTTCGTTTACGGGCGGCGTCGAAACCGGCAAGAAGGTCATGGCGACAGCGGGCGGCTCCACGCTCAAGGAAGTCACGATGGAGCTAGGCGGCAAATCGCCGCTTATCGTCTTCGAAGACGCCGACCTCGATCGCGCCGCCGATATCGCCGTGACGGCCAATTTCTTCAGCTCGGGCCAGGTGTGCACCAACGGCACGCGCGTCTTCGTGCATCAAGCCGTGATCGCCGAGTTCGAAGCGCGCGTGCTCGAACGCGTGCAGCGCATTCGCGTCGGCAATCCCGCCGATCCCGCCACCAACTTCGGGCCGCTCGCGAGCGCCGCGCAACTCGACAAGGTGCTCGGCTATATCGAGGGCGGCAAGCGCGCGGGCGCGCGGCTGCTCGCGGGCGGCGCACGCCTCACGCAAGGCGATTTCGCGCGCGGCCAATACGTGCAGCCCACCGTGTTTTCCGGTTGCCGCGACGACATGCGGATCGTCCAGGAAGAAATCTTCGGCCCGGTGATGAGCATTCTCACGTTCGCGAGCGAAGCCGAAGTGATCGCGCGCGCCAACGAAACGCTCTACGGCCTCGCGGCCGGCGTCGTGACCGACAACCTCGCGCGCGCGCATCGCGTGATCCATCGGCTCGAAGCGGGCATCTGCTGGATCAACACATGGGGCGAGTCGCCGGCTGAAATGCCCGTGGGCGGCTACAAGCAATCCGGCGTGGGCCGCGAAAACGGCATCACGACACTCGAGCACTACACGCGCATCAAATCGGTCCAGGTGGAACTGGGACCGTATCAGCCCGTTTTCTGAGGGAGTCCCGCATGGCCGCGCAAGAGTACGACTACATCATCATCGGTGCGGGATCGGCGGGCAACGTGCTCGCCACCCGCCTCACCGAGGATAGCGACATCAAGGTGCTGCTGCTCGAAGCCGGCGGCCCCGACTACCGCTTCGATTTCCGCACGCAAATGCCGGCGGCGCTCGCCTACCCGCTGCAGGGCCGCCGCTACAACTGGGCTTACGAAACCGAGCCCGAGCCGCATATGAACCACCGGCGCATGGAATGCGGGCGCGGCAAGGGGCTCGGCGGGTCGTCGCTCATCAACGGCATGTGCTACATCCGCGGCAATGCGCTCGACTACGACGGCTGGGCCGAACGCAAGGGGCTGGAGCACTGGAGCTATCTGGACTGCCTGCCCTATTTCCGCAAGGCCGAAACGCGCGACGTCGGCGCGAACGACTATCACGGCGGCAACGGCCCCGTGCATGTGACGACGAGCAAGCCCGGCGTCAATCCGCTCTTCGAGGCGATGATCGAGGCCGGCGTGCAGGCCGGCTATCCGCGCACCGACGATCTGAACGGCTATCGCCAGGAAGGCTTCGGCCCGATGGATCGCACCGTCACGGGAAAGGGCCGGCGCGCGAGCACCGCGCGCGGCTACCTGGACCAGGCGAGACAACGGCCGAACCTCGAGATCGTCACGCATGCGGTTACCGATCGCATTCTGTTCGACGGCAAGCGCGCCTGCGGCGTCGTCTTTCTCGACGGCGCCACGCGCATCACCCGCCATGCGCGCCGCGAAGTGCTGCTGTGCGCGGGCGCGATCGCTTCACCGCAGATCCTGCAACGCTCGGGGGTCGGCCCCGGCGCGTGGCTGCGCGAACTCGACATTCCTGTCGTGCTCGATCTGCCCGGGGTCGGGCAGAATCTTCAGGATCACCTGGAAATGTATATGCAGTACGAGTGCCGGGAGCCCGTCTCGCTCTATCCGGCGCTGCTGATGCGCAATCAGCCGGCTATCGGTCTCGAATGGATGCTGCGCGGCACCGGCATCGGCGCGAGCAATCACTTCGAGGCGGGCGGCTTTATCCGCACGCGCGACGACGATCCCTGGCCGAATATCCAGTACCACTTTCTGCCCGTCGCGATCAATTACAACGGCACCAACGTGATCAAAATGCATGGCTTCCAGGCGCACGTAGGCTCCATGCGTTCGCCGAGCCGGGGGCGCGTGAAGCTGCGCTCGCGCGATCCGCACGAGCACCCGTCGATTCTCTTCAACTACATGGCCGAAGAACTCGACTGGCGCGAGTTCCGCGACGCGATCCGCATCACGCGCGAGATCATCGCCCAGCCGGCGCTCGATCGTTTCCGCGGCCGCGAATTGAGCCCCGGCGCGGCGCTCCGGTCCGATGCGGAGATCGACGCATTCGTGCGCAGCCGCGCGGAAACCGCGTATCACCCGTCCTGCTCGTGCGCGATGGGCTACGACAACATGGCCGTGGTGGACGGCGAAGGCCGCGTGCACGGCATCGACGGTCTGCGCGTAGTCGATGCGTCGATCATGCCGCGCATCACCACCGGCAATCTCAATGCGCCGACGATCATGCTCGCGGAAAAGATTGCGGACAGGATTCGCGGACGCGCGCCGCTGGCGCGTTCGCACGCCGCGTACTTCGTGGCGAACGGCGCGCCGGCGCGGGCGGTGAAGCCGGCCACGGCAGGAGCGTGACGATCCACGCCGCACATCCGGGCGCGGGTGTGACGGCGCATGGTCACGACAAAGACCAGGGATCGACCTTGCCGTCCTCGATCACGAAGTGCTTCGCATCGGAAGCGGGATCAAAAAAGCGCCAGTCTTCCTCATCTTCAACTCCGTCCCGGATCACTACAAGACGATAGCCTTTACAGGCCGAATGCCGACGTGGGGTTCGTCGGCATCCCGATCGATCGCAACGGTTTCCCGCATGACGCTGCCGACCACCAAACTCCGCGGCTGCTTCAAACCGAAGCCGCCAGCCAATGCGAAACGGCCACCGTAAGCACGGCTGCGGCAAGCGCCCCATACGGCGCCAGATTCAACCACCGGCTGCGCGCCGGCACACTCACGTTCATATCTGACGCACTGCCCGCCGGAAAACGCCCGCGATCCTGCCAGTAGTGCCGGTAAGCGAATACCGGCACGATCAGCAGCATTGCGAGAAGACCATTGCGCAGCGTGCCCTCGCCTTGCAGATCGGCGCCGGCGCCGACGAACACCAGGTTGGCATAACCACACAGCGCACCGAGCGCGAGCAGCCACGTCGGGCAGCGAAACGGGCGCACGCGCGTGCCGCGATCCATGCGATGAATCCATCCCGACTGCAGGTTGAGAAACACGAACAACATATAGCAGACGTTCGAGATCGACAGCACCGTCATATAGTCCGACATCGCCAGCAGCACGAGATTGAAGCAGAGGTCGGTCCACATCGCCGCCGTCGGCGCGCCGTGCCCGTTCACGCGCGAAAGGTAGCGCGGCAGCCAGCCGTCCACCGACGCCTGATAGAGCGTGCGCGACGATCCCATCATCGAGGTCATCACGATCAGCAGGATCGAGAGCATCAGCATCACCACGATGGCATTGCCGACCCACGCGCCGCCGCCCACCATCGCGGCCATGGCGGTGCCCACGCCCGTGCCGTCGCCGATGCGCGGATCGAGCATCAGCGGCGTGCCGAGCGCGCCTTGAAACGCGAGAGGCACGAGCGTCATCACCACGAGGCAGAGCGCGCCCGACCAGAAGATTGCCTTGGCCGTATCGCGCCGCGGATCGCGAAACTCGCGCGTATAGCAGACCGCCGTTTCGAATCCATACGACGCCCATCCGGCCATGAACATCGCGCCCAGCGCCATCACCACGCCTTGCCCGTTCCAGTTGCCGAAATACGCGGCGGTGAGATTGCCGTGCGCGTCGCGCCCGAGCGGCAGCAGCGG
This sequence comes from Paraburkholderia sp. Ac-20336, assembly GCF_017105025.1. Lineage (NCBI taxonomy): Bacteria > Pseudomonadati > Pseudomonadota > Betaproteobacteria > Burkholderiales > Burkholderiaceae > Paraburkholderia > Paraburkholderia sp. Ac-20336. Next base: position 42,058 of record NZ_JAAGPS010000002.1, read on the forward strand.
CAAGAGATGTGCGGCGGGCACGTCGCCCGTGATGATCGGCACGAGGCCGACGATCAGCAGCGGCGTGAGCGAAGCGATGCCGAGTATCTTCTGCGTCTTCGCCGCCTTCGAAGCGCCGCTATGCTGAAGCCTGAACGTGACGAGCAGAAAAGCCGCGGCAATCAGAAACGTGGCGTTGATGCGCAAGGTCAGGCCGGGCTTGATAAAGCCGAGGTTGGCGAGCGTCCAGTGCCACTGCACGATGGCCGCGTCGGGCGCGAACAGTGTCGTGAGCGCATAGTTCGCGGCAAGCCCGCAGCCGAGCGCGAGCATCGGCGACCACGCCAGCCAGTTGCACCACACGGAAACGGGCGCGATCATCTTGCCGTAGCGGACCCAGCCGATCGCTCCGTACACCGAAGCACCACCCGACTTATGCGGAAAGAGCCCGGAGATTTCCGCGTAGGTCGCGCTTTGCACGAGACCCATCGTAATCGAGGCGATCCAGATAGCCCAGGCCGGCTGGCCGATCGTCGCGCACACGCCGCCGATCGTGAACAGCACGCCGGCGGGCACGCCGCTCGTCACCCAGAACGCGTCTTTCCAGTTCAGGCCGCGTTGCAGCCCATGACCCTGCCCGCCTCGTACGGTCTCTTCCTGCGCGCCACATGCACCGATTCCCGCCTGCTCCATCTGCCGCCTCCTGTCCGGAACGTTAATCGACCAGAATTGCCGCGCCAATAGGGATGTTCAGGGGCAGCGCGACGCGCATCCGACGCACGCGTCGCGCCTCGCCACCCACGTGGCGCCCCATGGCGCCCCACGGCACGGGTGAACGCCTGTCAGTGCACGCCCAGCGAGGCGCGCACGGCGGGCAAGCCGGGCTTGCCGTCGAGCGTCGTCACGCCCGCGAGCCAGGCGTCGAGCACCTGCGGATTGCCACGCAGCCAGTCGGCGGCGGCCTTGTTCGGGTCCACCTTGTTGGCGATCGGCACCATCAGATGGTTTTCGATGTCGGTCGTGAAGCGCAGATTGGCGATGAACTTCGCGACGTTCGGGCAGCGCGCCGCATAATCGGGCGGCTGCGCCGTCAACACGCGCGCCGCGCCGTAGTCGGGACCGAATACGGCGTCGCCGCCGGAGAGGTAGTCGATCTTCATCTGCACGTTCATCGGATGCGGCTCCCAGCCGAGGAAGACGATCCACTGCTTGTCGCGAATCGCGCGGTTGACCTGCACGAGCATCCCCGCCTCGCTCGATTCGACGAGCTTGAATTTGCCGAGCCCATACTGGTTCGCGCCGATCATCTTCTCGATGAGCGCATTGCCGTCATTGCCGGGCTCGATGCCGTAAATGCGGCCTTGCAGCTTGTCCGCATACTTCGCGATGTCCTGGAACGATTTCAGCCCGCCCTGGAAGACGTAATCGGGCACCGCGAGCGTGTACTTGGCGCCCGTGAGATTGGGCGTGGGCAGCACCTTGATCGAGCCCGACTTCGTGAACGGCTCGACGATCGGGTCCATCGTGGGCGACCAGTAGCCGAGGAACACGTCGATCTGCTTGCTCTTGAGCCCCGCGAACGTGATCGGCACCGAGGCGATCGTCTTCGTCGGCGCATAGCCGAGGGCGCCGAGAATCGTCGAGGCGACGCCGGTCGTCGCCGCGATATCGGTCCAGCCCACGTCGGCGAAGCGCACGTCCTTGCACGCCAGCGGATCGGCGGCATACGCGTTGGCACAGAGAACCGCGGCGCACGCGAGCGCGCCTGTTTTAAGCACGGGGAATCGGCACATCGTTGTCTCCTTGGCAATTCGGGTCATGAAGCCGCGCCGCCGGGCCCGTCGTAGGGAAATCGCATCGAATCCGGCGTGCGGCTCATCGGCGTGAATGGGGCACCGGTCATGGGGTGCGTCCCATGACACATGGTTGTCCGGCAAAAAGCCGATCAACGTAGCAATTGCGACGGGCAATTGCGCAGAAGCGACAAACGTTGCCGCCAATACCGACAGGACAGGACTTTAAGTTGATTGAACGATCAATTTACAAAAAGCCAGCAGGTGCGGGGCAGGGATTCGGACGTATGCCCGATTCCTTTCATTCTGAAAATGTCATGGGTACGCGCGGCGCGTGTCGGGCAGCGAGCCAGGCCCGCTTTAAAGCCGCGCTGGAAGGCTCCGGCGCACGGCAGGTCGTGTATTCTTACGGGGGAGATTCAGAACGGAGTGACAGCGCCGACGCAAGCACTCCAACCCACCATATTCAATAAAATAGCTGCGTCCTCACCGTGGGCTTACGGCTAGCACGCATCACACACTTTCGCTCGGAATGCCTTCCATGCAGCCCCAGACAGTCCCGCCTCGCGACGGCCAAAAACCGCCGTTACGCTTCGGCATCGTCCTGCTTCCCAATTTCACGCTGACCGCCTTCTCCGGTTTCGTGGATCTGCTGCGTCTCGCCGGCGACGATGGCGACATGAGCCGCCCCGTGCGGTGCTCGTGGACCATCATCGGCGAAACGCTCGTGCCGATCCGCGCAAGCTGCGGCATTCAGGTCACACCGTGGGCAACTTATGAGGAAGCGGGCACCTTCGACTATCTGGTCGTCGTGGGCGGACTGCTGCACTCCGGCCCGTCCGCCAGCGACGCGACCTTGCGCTTCATCCGCGAAAACGCCGCGCGGCCGACCACGCTTGTCGGCATCTGCACTGGCGCTTTTTCACTGGCGCGCGCGGGCGTGATGGACGGCTACCGCATCTGCGTCAGCTGGTTTCACTATTGGGATTTCGTCGAGCGCTTCCCGTCGATTCCGGAATCGAGCCTGATCGCGGACCGGCTCTTCGTCATGGACCGGCGGCGCATCACCTGCTCGGGCGGCCGCGCGTCGATCGACGTTGCCGCGGCCATTCTGCTTCGGCATTTCGACGCGAGCATCGTGCAGAAAGCCCAGCGCATCCTGATCGTCGACGAGGCGCAAAAGGGCAACGCGCCGCAGCCGTATCCGGCCGGCCTCGCACCGACCACGCATCCGCAGGTGCGGCGCGCGATCCTCATCATGGAGCAGCATGTCGGGCATCCTCTGCCGCTCGCTGATATCGCGCATCGGGTCAATCTGTCAGTGCGGCAACTCGAAAGACTGTTCGCGGCCGAAACCGGCAAATCGCCGCATGCCTATGGCCGGCAATTGCGCGTACGAATGGCCGCGTGGATGCTCACGAGTTCCGACCGCTCGGTCACGGAAATCGCCGCGTCATGCGGGTTTTCCGATGCATCGCACCTCGGCCGCGAATTTCGCAAGGAATATGGCGAAACGCCCCATGCGTATCGCGTGGCGCGATCGCAGGGGCTGACGCCGGACGTGAGCGTCGAATAAGCCGATCGCACCGCGCCGGCTGCGACGATCGTCACTGAAAGACGACGGTGCGGTCGCCGTTGAGAAATACCCGGCGCTCGGTAAACGCCTTGACCGCGCGCGCCAGCGTGATGCATTCGACGTCGCGGCCCACGGCCAGCAATTGCTCGGGACGCAGCGCATGATCGACGCGTTCGACGAACTGCTCGATGATCGGCCCTTCGTCGAGATCGTCGGTGACGAAATGCGCGGTCGCGCCGATCAGTTTCACGCCGCGCGCATGCGCCTGGTGATAAGGCTTCGCGCCTTTGAAGCCGGGCAGAAACGAATGATGAATATTGATCGCGCGATTGCCGAGCTTCTCGCAGGCGTCGGACGTGAGCACCTGCATATAGCGCGCGAGCACGACGAGTTCCGCGCCTGTGCGCTCCGCGAGGTCGAGCCACTGCTTCTCCTGCGCTTCCTTGCCGGCCCCGGTAATCGGAAAATGATGGAACGGCAGCTTGTGCGATTCGGCGAGCGCGGCCAGATCGTTATGATTCGACGCAATGCCGACGATATCCATTTTCAGTTCGCCCATGCGCCAGCGAAACAGCAGATCGGCGAGGCAGTGCTCAAGCTTCGACACCATGATGAGCACCTTGGGACGCACCTCGGCGCTATGCACGGCCCACTCCATGTTGAAGTCGGCCGCGACCGGCGCGAACTGCTGCTTGAGTTTATCGACGCACAGCGGCTCGCTGCCGGCCGCATGAAATACGCAGCGTACGAAAAAGCGGCCACTCAGATCGTCGTCGAAAACATTGAGCGCGTCGATATAGCAATGATGCGCTTCCAGTACCCTGACCATCGCCGCGACCTGTCCCGGCCCGCTCGGGCATGACAGGGTGAGAATGAATTGCTCTTTGTTTTCGCCAATCATGGGAGTACCTGCGCAATAAGACGCGTAATCCGTGCACGCGGCGCGGGCACGGGAATCTGAACCTTCAGTTGTGCGCCTGCTTATCGATTACTTGTCGATTGCATATCGACTACGTACCGGCTGCATGGAGAAGCGGCGAGCGCGGCGGTTTTATTGGCTCGCGAGCGCTTGCGAACCGCGCCACGCGATCCAGTCTTCGCGCGTCCAGTCGAGTGCGATACCCACGCGGCGCGTGCCGGGCCGGATCTTCGGCTTGTGCAGTGCGAGTTCGAGCGTCTGCAACGCGGGCCACTCGCGAAACGAAAGCGCGGCCACGTCCACCGCGAGCGTTTCGAGCAGCCGCGTATGCGGCTTGTGCGCGAGGAAGTCGGCAATGCGCGTGCACCAGCCGTCATAGTCGATCCACTCGCCGGACTCGTCGGGCGCGCCGCCGTAGCCGAGCCGTGCGTCGATCACGACCGGCTGCGGCGCGCCGTGTTCGTGCGCGTGGATGCCCACGTGCACCGGCACGCTCAACGCCTCGACGAACACGCTCCAGCCGCGCCCTCGCGTCTGCGCGAATGCGGCATCGAACGGCCGCGCAAACGCGCCCTCGACGAGCTTCATGACACGAGCGGCGCCGCGGCGTCGAGCATGATGCGGCAGAAGTAGTCGGCGAAGCTGCGCCGCACGACCACTTCGAAGCGCTCCGCGCCGGTCGGAATCAGCATGATCGACGCCTTGAAATAGAAGCTCTGCGCGCATTGGCCTTCGCCGAACATGCGCGGATGCAGATCGAGCGGACAGCCGCGCGCGAGCACTTCGCGCACGCGCGCGCCGCTCAGTTCCAGCACCGTATAGCCGCTGCCGACATCGACCGCCGACGCCCACATGCCGTTCAACGCCCGCACGAGCGCGTCTTCGAGCACGCCTGCGTTGACCGCTTCGCGCGAACGCACGAGCCATTCGTCGGGACCGAGCCACAGCACGTCGTACTGCGCGGCGGACACCCGCGTATTGGGCTGCGTGGGCACCGCACAGCCGACCACCCGCGCGAACGCCTCGGCAAACGCGGCATCGCCGGGCTCGCCGCGCACCGTCACGAGATCGCGGAACGGCAGCTCGCGCATCGCGAACGCCTTCGTCACGCGCTCGCCTTGCGCTTCATGCGCGTCGAGCAGCGCGGCCACGCCCACGCACGGCGACTCCAGCAGCACCGTCACCGCGCGTTCCCCGAGGGGCACCGGTTCGATCGTTTCATTCAACATGCTGACGCACCCCTTCCGTGTCATAGAAAACCGGGCTCGCGATCGTCGCGGCAACGCGACGGCCATCGGCCATCGGCACCACGACTTTCTCGCCCATCTTGCCGAGACCGCCCTTCACCACCGCGAGCGCGATCGAGCGGTCGAGAACCGGGCTGTAATAGCTCGACGTGACGTGGCCGAGCATCGGCGTCGTCCCGTCGGCACGCGTCACCGCATCGGGCGCGACGATCTGGCCGCCTTCGGGCAGCACGTACTGCGCGTCGTCGGTGAGCAGGCCGACGAACTGCTTGCGGCCTTCCTTCGCCGTGTCCGAGCGAGAGAGCGAACGCTTGCCGAGGAAGTCCTTCGCCTTCGAAACGAGCCCGCCCATGCCGAGATCGAAAGGCGTCACCGAGCCGTCGGTATCCTGGCCGACGATGATGTAGCCCTTCTCCGCGCGCAGCACGTGCATCGTTTCCGTGCCATACGGCGTGATGCCGAATTCGGCGCCCGCCTGCATCAGCGCTTCCCAGACCGCGCGGCCCGCGTTGGCCGGCACGTTCACCTCATAGGCCAGCTCGCCCGAGAAGCTGATGCGCATGACGCGCGCCTTCGCGCCCGCCACCGTGCCGTTGCGATACGACATGAACGGAAACCCGGCATTCGCGAAGTCGATGTCCGCGCAGACCTTTTGCAGCACCTTGCGGCTCTTCGGGCCGACCACGGCGAAGGTCGCCCAGTGGTCGGTGACGGACGCGAGCCGCACCTTCATGTCGGGCCATTCCGTTTGCAGCCAGCGTTCGAGCCACGTCAGCACGCGCGCCGCGCCGCCCGTCGTGGTGGTCATCATGTAGTGCTGCTCGCCGAGGCGCACCGTCACGCCGTCGTCGAAGACCATGCCGTTTTCGTCGAGCATCAGGCCGTAGCGGCACTTGCCGACTTCGAGCTTGCTCCACGGGTTCGTATAGACCCAGTTCAGCAGCTTGGCAGCGTCCGGTCCCTGAATGTCGATCTTGCCGAGCGTCGACGCGTCGAGCATGCCGACGCCGTTGCGCACCGCGAGACATTCGCGCTTGACGGCCGCGTGCAGGTCCTCGCTGCCTTGCGGGTAATACCAGGGCCGCTTCCAGTTGCCGACGTCCTCGAACATCGCGCCATGCTCGACGTGCCATTCGTGAATGCAGGTCTTGCGGATCGGATCGAGCAGATCGCCCAACTCGCGCCCCGCGAACGTGCCGAACGTGACGGGCGTGTAGTTCGGGCGGAACGTCGTCGTGCCCGTTTCGGGAATCGACTTGCCGAGCGCATCGGCGAGAATCGCCATGCCGTTGATGTTGCCGAGCTTGCCCTGATCGGTGCCGAAGCCCATGGCCGTATAGCGCTTGACGTGCTCGACCGATTCGAAGCCTTCGCGCGCGGCGAGCAGGATGTCCGCCGCCGAGACGTCGTTCTGGAAATCGACGAACTGCTTCGGCCCGCGCGCCGCGGCCTCGCGGCTGCCGACCAGCCAGAGCGGCTGGATGGGCGCCTCGGCATGATCGACGAGCTTCAGCAGCGGCGGGCGCTCGACCGCGAAGCCGAGCGATTTGGCCGCATCGACGCCCGCGTCGATCGCGAGCGCCAGCGCCCGCGCAAAACCGAATTCGCCGGCGGCCGCGCCCACGCTCACCTCTTGCTGCACGCGCTTGCCGGGCATGAAGCACGCCTTCGCCTCGTTCCAGTGCGCCTTGCCGCCCGATTGCGCGAACAGATGCAGCACCGGGCTAAAGCCGCCCGACATCGCGAGCAGATCGCAGGGAAGCTCGGCCTGCTTCGCACCGCTGCGGCCGTTCGCCCACGCGACGACCTCGACCGACGACACGCGCAGCTTGCCGCGCGCGCTCGCCACCGCCGCGCCGTTCATCACCTTGATGCCCTGGCGGCGTGCCGCCGCTTGCAGCTCGCTCGCGCCTTGCGCGCGCGGATCGACGACCGTCACCGCCGCACCGCATGCCTTCAGATCGAGCGCGCACTGATAGCCCGCGTCGTTGTTCGCGAACACGACCGCGTTACGGCCCGGCAGCACCGCATAACGGTGGATATACGCCGACACCGCCGAGGCCAGCATCACGCCCGGCAGATCGTTGTTGCCGAATACGAGCGGGCGCTCCTGCGCGCCGGTGGCGAGAATCACGCGCTTCGCGCGGATCTTCCACAGCACTTCGCGCGAACCGCGGCGCGCGGACACCGGCAGATGCTCGGTGAGACGCTGCGTGACGGTCACGAGGTTGTGATCCTGATAGCCGAATGCGGTGCTGCGCGACAGAATCGTCACGTCGGGCAGCGCGGCGAGTTCGGCCTCGACCTTTTCGACCCAATGAATCGCGGGACGCCCGTCGATCTCGGTCTTGCCCGCGAGCAGGCTGCCGCCCAGTTCGCGCTGATCGTCGACGAGCATCACGCGCGCGCCGCTGCGCGCCGCGGTGAGCGCCGCGAGCAGGCCGCTCGGTCCGCCGCCGACCACCAGCACGTCGCAATGCGCAAAAGACTTGTCGTAGCGGTCGGCGTCGAGCGCCTCGGGCGCCTTGCCAAGACCCGCCGCCTCGCGAATCTTCTCCTCGTACTTCGGCCACCATTTGCGCGGCCACATGAAGGTCTTGTAGTAGAAACCCGCGGGCAGAAAGCGCGCAAACTTCTGGTTGACCGCCATGCGATCCTGTTCGAGCGACGGCTCCGCGTTCACGCTGGTCGCGACAAGCCCCTGATACAGCTCGATCTCGGTCGCGCGCGCGTTCGGCACGGTATACGCGCCGCGTTCGAGCTGCACGACCGCGTTCGGCTCGGCGACGTCGGCCGTGACGATGCCGCGCGGCCGGTGATACTTGAAGCTGCGCGCGACGAAATGCACGTTGTTGGCGAGCAGCGCCGAGGCCAGCGTGTCGCCCTGATAGCCCTGATACGTGCGGCCGTTGAACGTGAAGTTCAACGGAATCGCGCGGTTGACGCGCCCGCCCGTGCCGAGTCGGTTCTTCTGGCTCATGCCTTGTCTCCTTGCGCCGGCGTGGTCGAGTCGCCCGTCGCGCCGCCGCGCCGGAACGTCTCGTAGCCGAGAATTTCGTACGTGACGGTGTCGCGCGTCGCCATGAACCAGCGACGGCAACCCTGCGCGTGCAGCCATTGCTCCTTGTGCACGCCGCGCGGGTTATGGCGCATGAACAGGTAGTCGCCCCATTCCTTGTCGGTGAGTTGTTCGGTCTCCAGCGGGCGCGCGATCTCGGCTTCGCCGCCGCAGGTGAATTCCGCTTCGGCGCGCGGGCCGCACCACGGACATTCGATCAGCAACATGTGGTTTTCTCCTGGTAAGCGGGTGCGTGCGGCACTCAGTGCGCGACGGCGGCAGCGCCGTGCTCGTCGATCAGATGGCCGGTATAGAAGCGGTCGAGCGAAAACGCTGCGTTCAGCGGATGCGGCTCGTCGTTCGCGATCGTGTGCGCGAACACCCAGCCCGAACCCGGCGTCGCCTTGAAGCCGCCCGTGCCCCAGCCGCAATTGAAATAGAGCCCTTTGACGTCGGTCTTGCTGATGATCGGGCAGGCGTCCGGCGACACGTCGACGATGCCGCCCCACTGCCGGTTCATGCGCACGCGCGAGAACACCGGGAACATTTCGACGATCGCCTGCAAGGTGCCTTCGATAATGTTGAAGCTGCCGCGCTGGCCGAAGCCCGTGTACTGATCGACCCCCGCGCCGATCACGAGATCGCCCTTGTCGGACTGGCTGATATAGGCGTGCACCGCGTTCGACATGATGACCGTATTGACGACCGGCTTGATCGGCTCGGACACGAGCGCCTGCAACGGATGGCTTTCGAGCGGCAGGCGCACGCCGGCCATGTCGGCAAGCGTCGTGGTGTTGCCGGCGGCCACCACGGCGACCTTCTTCGCCTTGATGAAGCCCTTCACGGTATCGACGCCCGTCACGCGCGCGCCGTCGCGGCGAATGCCGGTTACCTGGCAGTTCTGGATGATGTCCACGCCGAGACGGTCCGCGCCGCGCGCGAAGCCCCACGCGACCGCATCGTGACGCGCCACGCCCGCGCGCCGCTGGATCGACGCGCCCATCACCGGGTAACGGCTGTTGAGATTGATGGTCGGCTCGATTTCCTTGATCTGCGCGGGCGTGAGGAATTCGGCATCGACGCCGTTCAGGCGGTTCGCATTCACACGGCGCTCGGTATCGCGCACGTCCTGCAGCGTGTGCGCGAGGTTCATCACGCCGCGCTGGCTGAACATCACGTTGTAGTTGAGGTCCTGCGCGAGCCCTTCCCAGAGCTTCATGGCCTTTTCATAGAGCGCCGCCGACTCGTCCCACAGATAGTTCGAGCGCACGATCGTCGTATTCCGTGCGGTATTGCCGCCGCCGATCCAGCCTTTCTCCAGAATCGCCACGTTCTTCACGCCGTGTTCTTTCGCGAGGTAATACGCGGTCGCGAGACCGTGGCCGCCGCCGCCGACGATCACCACGTCGTATTCCTTCTTCGGCTCCGGGCTCTTCCATTGCCGCTCCCAGTTCTCGTGATACGACAACCCGTTGCGGAACAGACTGAATATCGAATAGCGGCTCATTTCGCGGTTTCCTTCGTTAGCATTCGATGACGTTCACGGCCAGACCGCCGCGCGACGTTTCCTTGTATTTGGTCTTCATGTCGGCCCCCGTTTCGCGCATGGTCTTGATGACGTTGTCGAGCGTGACGTAGTGCTGGCCGTTGCCCTTGAGCGCCATGCGCGCCGCGTTCAGCGCCTTGATCGCGCCCATCGCGTTGCGCTCGATGCACGGGATCTGCACGAGGCCGCCCACCGGATCGCAGGTCATGCCGAGGTTGTGCTCCATGCCGATCTCGGCGGCGTTCTCGACCTGCGACGGCGTGCCGCCCATGACGGCCGCGAGCGCGGCGGCAGCCATCGAGCACGCGACGCCCACTTCGCCCTGGCAGCCCACTTCGGCGCCGGAAATCGAGGCCGTTTCCTTGTAGATGATGCCGATCGCGGCGGCCGTCAGCAGGAAGTCGGCAATGCCCTGTTCGTTCGCTCCCGGCACGAATTTCACGTAGTAATGGAGCACGGCGGGAATCACGCCGGCCGCGCCGTTGGTCGGCGCCGTGACGACGCGCCCGCCCGCCGCGTTCTCCTCGTTGACGGCCATCGCGTAGAGATTGACCCAGTCGAGCATCGAGAGCGGATCGCGCAGCGACTCTTCGGAGCGCGCGCGCAGATGCGCGCAGAGATCGGCGGCGCGGCGGCGCACGTGCATCGGGCCCGGCAACTCGCCGTGCATCCGGCAGCCGCGCTCGACGCATGCGGCCATCGTGTGCCAGAGCGTCATCAGCCCTTCGCGCACGGCTTCGGGCGAACGCGAGGCGCATTCGTTCGCGTGGGCGATCTGCGCGATCGACAGGCCGCTCTCCTTGCACACGCGCAGCAGATCGTCGCCGGTGCGAAACGGCCAGGGCACGTCGTGCGCGCCGCGCTGGCCGTTCACGCGCTCGCCGTCGCGATTCACGACGAAGCCGCCGCCCACCGAGTAATACTCTTTCTCGACCAGCAACTGGCCGTTCTCGTCGAAGGCCTGGAAGCGCATGCCGTTCGGATGCACGATGCTCGTGCCGCTCATCAGCTTGCGGTAGAAGCCGATGCACTCCTTTTCCTCGAAGCGGATCGTCTGCCGGCCGAGCAGCGACAGCGACTTCTGCGCGCGGATCGCGGCGAGACGCGGCTCGATCTGGTCGGGATCGATGGTGTCGGGCAGATGGCCTTCGAGGCCGAGCAGCACTGCCTTGTCGGTGCCGTGGCCCTTGCCCGTCGCGCCGAGCGAGCCGTACAGCTCGACTTTCACGCGGCAGACGAAGCGCAGCAGATTCGCTTCGTCAATGTGCGAAACGAAGCGGCAGGCCGCGATCATCGGGCCGACCGTGTGCGAACTCGACGGACCGATGCCGATCTTGAACAGATCGAAAACGCTGACGTTCATGCGACGCTCCCCTCGTGGACTCAGCGGTTAATGACAGTGTGCGTAGTACACCAACGCCAAAAGACTTCCGATAGAAGGAAAACGACATGCGCGTGTAACTTTCCCGATTGGGCGCGTGGCGTGGACGCTCTTCGTTCCGGTGTGCCGCCGGGCGCGCGTGGAAAACCGCATGCAGGCCGTATACAGAGGCAACGCGCAGGCCACACGCAAGCCACATGCGGACCGTATGCTTGAGCCGTGTGCACTCCGGGAAAGCCCTGGTCGGTCGTTTTCATCGCCGGTATCGGCGTACTAGCGCGCTGTCGCAATTCTTCTAGTCGCACGAATTTCGAATTACCAGAATCACGTCAGGCTCGCGCATCGCGACGCAATCGGTACGAGATTCCTCCAACGCATCCTTCAACGAACCGGACCTCAACATGTTCAACCGTTCAACGAGCACCGTAGAAAACGTCGATCCCGAACTCTTCAAGGCGATCGAACTCGAGAACCGCCGCCAGGAAGAACACATCGAGCTGATCGCGTCGGAAAACTACACCTCGCCCGCGGTCATGGCCGCACAGGGCTCGCAACTCACGAACAAGTACGCCGAAGGGTATCCGGGCAAGCGCTACTACGGCGGCTGCGAATATGTGGACGTGGTGGAGCAACTGGCGATCGACCGCGTGAAGCAGCTGTTCGGCGCCGAAGCCGCCAACGTGCAGCCGAACTCCGGTTCGCAGGCCAATCAGGGCGTGTTCTTCGCCATGCTCAAGCCGGGCGACACGATCATGGGCATGAGCCTCGCGCATGGTGGCCACCTCACGCACGGTTCGCCGGTCAACATGTCGGGCAAGTGGTTCAACGTGGTCAGCTACGGCCTGAACGAAGCCGAAGACATCGACTACGACGCGGCCGAAAAGCTCGCGCAGGAACACAAGCCGAAGCTCATCGTGGCGGGCGCGTCCGCGTTCGCGCTGCGCATCGATTTCGAGCGCCTCGCGAAGATCGCGAAGTCGGTCGGCGCGTACCTGATGGTCGACATGGCGCACTACGCCGGGCTGATCGCTGCGGGCGTCTACCCGAACCCGGTGCCGCACGCCGACTTCGTCACGACCACCACGCACAAGAGCCTGCGCGGCCCGCGCGGCGGCGTGATCCTGATGAAGGCCGAGTTCGAGAAGCAGATCAACTCGGCCATCTTCCCGGGCATCCAGGGCGGTCCGCTCATGCACGTGATCGCCGCCAAGGCCGTCGCGTTCAAGGAAGCGCTGTCGCCGGAGTTCAAGGCGTATCAGCAGCAGGTCGTCGAGAACGCGCGTGTGCTCGCCGAAACGCTGGTCAGGCGCGGTCTGCGTATCGTCTCGGGCCGCACGGAAAGCCACGTGATGCTGGTTGACCTGCGCGCGAAGAAGATCACCGGCAAGGCGGCGGAAGCGGCGCTCGGTGCCGCGCATATCACGGTCAACAAGAACGCGATCCCGAACGATCCGGAAAAGCCGTTCGTGACCTCGGGCGTGCGCCTCGGTTCGCCGGCGATGACCACGCGCGGCTTCGGCGTGAAGGAAGCCGAGCAGGTCGGCAACCTGATCGCCGACGTGCTGGACAACCCGGAAGACGCCGCGACGATCGAGCGCGTGCGTGGGCAGGTCGCCGAGTTGACGCAGCGTTTCCCGGTGTATCGCTAAGGTCCGGGCGAAACGAGAGGGGCGCGAGCGTGCTTTATACGCGCTCGCGCCCCCTCGTTTCCGGTCATGCCTGCATGGCTGTCAAGCGCTGCCTCAGGTAGTCTCAGGTAGTCCTTATGCAGCCGCCTTCAGACTGTCGTGCGGATCGATGACGAATTTCTTCGGCACCCCCGAGTCGAATTCGGCATAACCGGACGGCGCATCATCGAGCTTGATGACCGTGACGTTGACGACCTCGGCAATGTTCAGGCGGTCCCACAAGATTGCCCGCATCAGATTCCGGTTGTATTTCATGACCGGAGTCTGCCCCGTAAAGAACGAGTGCGATTTCGCCCAGCCCAAGCCCAATCTCACGGACAGACTGCCTTGCCGCGCAGCGGCATCGACGGCACCCGGGTCGTCGGTGACGTACAAACCTGGGATGCCTATGTTCCCCGCGACTCTCGTGACTTCCATCAGCGAATTGAGCACGGTGGCGGGCGCCTCGACCTGCGAACCCGCATGACCGTGGCCTCGGGCCTCGAAGCCGACGCAGTCGATCGCGCAATCCACCTCGGGCTCGCCGACCAGCCCGGCGATCTGGTCCGCCAATGAAGCGTCCTTCGAGAGGTCGACGGTTTCGAACCCGACGCGCCGTGCATGTGCGAGCCGCACCGGATTCACGTCTCCGATAATCGTCACCGCCGCGCCGAGAAGACGCGCCGAAGCCGCCGCGGCCAGCCCCACCGGCCCCGCGCCCGCCACATACACGCTGGCCCCCGGACCCACGCCCGCGGTGACGGCGCCGTGATAGCCCGTGGGAAGAATGTCGGAGAGACAGGTGAGGTCGCGGATTTTCGCCATGGCGCGATCGCGATCGGGGAACTTCAACAGATTGAAGTCGGCGAACGGCACCATCACGAACTCGGCCTGGCCGCCAATCCAGCCGCCCATGTCGACATAGCCATAGGCACCGCCGGCACGCGCGGGATTCACCGTGAGGCAGACACCGGTGTTCTGCGACTTGCACATCGGACAGCGGCCGCATGCCACATTGAACGGCACGGACACCAGATCGCCCTTCTGCAGGGTCACGACATCCGAGCCGACCTCGATCACCTCGCCGGTAATTTCATGGCCGAGGACGAGGCCGGCCGGTGCCGTTGTCCGTCCACGAACCATATGCTGGTCCGAGCCGCAGATATTGGTCGCGACGACACGCAGAATGACGCCATGATTGGCCTTGCGACCGGCCGGGTCGATCAATTCGGGGAATGCGATGTTCTGAACCTCGACTTTCCCCGGTCCGATATAAACAACTCCACGATTTCCTGACATAGTGCCTCCCAGTTGGGTGTGCCAAACCGTTCACGGTTTCGAAGCCGTACAACGTCAATGCGGGTGTCAGTCCAGGTGTCAATGCGCGTTTGCGATCTCACAACTCGAGAACGAGATCCGACATGGGCCGGCTGCAACACAGCAGACGGAACCCTTTCTGAATCTCCCGTTCGCGAATGCCGCCGTTGTGTTTCATATCGACGGTGCCGTCGAGCAGTTTTGTCTTGCAGGTGCCGCAAAGCCCCTGACTACAGGACGATGGAATCATCACGCCGTTCTTCTTCGCCGCGGCCAATACCGTTTCGGACGCGTGCATCGTAAAAGATCTCGAAGAGCGGGACAGTCTCACGGTGAAAGTGTCCTGCTCGACAGAGCTTTCGGAAGGCACGGACTCGGGTGCGGGCTCAGATACAGGCTCAAATACCGGCGCAGATGCAACCCCTTCGCTAATATCGAAGCTCTCCTGGTGATACCGCACCGGGTCGTGACCGCCCTCGCGCAACATGTGCCGTACCGCACTCATATAGCCGGCAGGGCCGCAGGTGAAGACCTCGCGTTCCTTGAAGTCGGGCAGCCATTGCGCGAGTTGCGGCAAACTCAGTCGCCCCGTCGCGCCCGTCCAGTCCTGTTCTTCTCCGATGCCCTCGCAAACGAAGAAAAGACGAAGACGTGGCGATAGCGTCGCGAGCCGATGCAATTCCTCGCGAAAAACGATATCGGCAGGCGTCCTGGCGCTATGAACGAACGCGATATCGCGGTCGAGCCCGAGGTCGATGCTCGCGCGAGTCATCGACATCAGCGGCGTCACGCCAGAACCCGCCGACAAATACAACGACTTGGGCGCGGATGATACCGTCGGCGTAAATACGCCGGACGGCCCGAACGCACGCAACTGGCCCCCCGGCCGCATGTTGTCGTGAAGCCAGTTGGACATGACACCGCCCGGCACCCGCTTGACGGTGATCGAAATCAGATACGGGCGCGTCGGGGGAGAAGAAAGGGTATAGCAGCGCTGCACCGCTTGTCCGTTCACGACGGCGGATACCGTCAGGAACTGGCCCGGCTCAAAACGCACGGGCAAACCGTCGCCGGTTTGAAACTCAAAGCTGTTCACGTCATGCGTTTCCCGCGTCACACGACAGCAATTGAGCACCTGCTCTTCGGAACTGCTCCACAATCTTGCGCCGGTCTCCCAGGTCTTTGCATCGACCAACCTGTCGGCCGTCTGGAACGCGGATACCATTTGCGTGGAATTCATCTCAGGACTGCCTTCCTGTTCGAATGCGCGAGACGGTTGGCCGCCTGTCGCGCGGCCGGCCACATTCACCGCCTCAGGCTTTGATCGCGTCGACCAGCTCCGGTACTACCTCGAACAGATCGCCCACGATCCCGTAATCGGCAACGCCGAAGATCGGCGCCTCCGGGTCCTTGTTGATCGCGACAATGATTTTCGAATCCTTCATGCCGGCCAGATGTTGAATCGCACCGGAGATGCCGACCGCGAAATAGGCTTGCGGCGCGACGATCTTGCCGGTCTGTCCGACCTGATAGTCGTTGGGCACATACCCGGCATCGACTGCCGCACGCGATGCGCCAAGAGCCGCACCGAGTCGATCGGCCAGCGGCTCCAGCGTGCGCCTGTAGTTTTCACCGCTGCCGAGGCCGCGGCCACCCGAAACGATGATGTCGGCACTGGTCAGCTCGGGCCGGTCGAGCCGCGTCATGACCCGGCTCACGAACTGTGACGTGCCGGCGTCGGCCGCAACGTCAATCTTCTCGATCGAAGCATGGTTGCCTTCAGGCTCGACCGGCTCGAAAGCGGTGGCACGCACCGTGACGACCTTGATTGCATCGGTCGATTGCACCGTCGCTATCGCATTGCCCGCGTAGATGGGCCGCTCGAACGTATCGCCGGAAACGACGGCCGTGATCTCGCTGATCTGCGCGACATCGAGCTTTGCGGCGATACGTGGCGCGATATTCTTGCCGAATGCCGTAGCGGGCGCGAGTATGTGCGAGTACGTTTTCGCAATCGACATCACCGTCGCTTCGATGTTTTCCGCGAGTCCCGCTTGAAGCTGCGGTGCGTCCGCCACGAGTACCTTCGAAACGCCAGCGATTTTCGCGGCAGCGCCCGCGACCTCTGCCACGTTATAACCGGCAACGAGTACGTCGATATCGCCGCCGATAGCCTTCGCGGCGGCAATCGTATTGAGTGTCGCGGCCTTGATGCCGGCGCCGTCATGTTCGAGGACAACCAGATTTGTCATGATGCCGTTTCCCCTACAGAATTTTCGCTTCCGTTCTGAGTTTCTCGACCAGCGTCTTCACATCCGGCACCTTGATGCCGGCGGACCGCTGCGGCGCTTCCGCCACTTTCAGCGTCTTCAGGCGCGGACGCACATCGACCGACAGGTCTTCCGGTTTGATGGTTTGCAAAGGCTTCTTCTTCGCCTTCATGATATTCGGCAACGTCACGTAGCGCGGCTCGTTCAAACGCAGATCGGTCGTCACGACGGCGGGTAAAGTCAGCGACAGCGTTTCGGCGCCCCCGTCGATTTCGCGCGCGACCGTTGCCTTGCCGTCGGCCATGACGATCTTCGATGCGAATGTCGCCTGCGGCATGCCGGCCAATGCGGCAAGCATCTGGCCCGTTTGATTCGAATCGTCGTCAATAGCCTGCTTGCCGAGAATCACCAGTTGCGGCTGCTCCTGATCGACAAGTGCCTTCAGCAACTTCGCGACTGCGAGAGGCTGCAACTCGTCGCCGGATTCGATCAGGATCGCGCGATCGGCGCCGATCGCCAGCGCCGTGCGCAGCGTTTCCTGCGACTGGGCACTGCCGGCGGAAACGGCAACGACTTCCGTCGCCATTCCCGCTTCTTTCAGTCTGACCGCTTCTTCCACCGCGATCTCGTCGAATGGATTCATCGACATCTTCACATTCGCGATATCGACGCCGGTGCCATCGGACTTCACGCGGACTTTCACGTTGTAGTCGACCACGCGTTTCACTGCGACAAGTACGATCATGAGAATGTCCCGTCAGGGTGTGCCTGATTGAAAATCAAGTCGAAGAGATAGCGATCAATCCAGTTTTGAGCGGATCGCCGCCAGTGCTGTTGCATAGTCGATAACACCGACGACCTCTTTCTCATGCATGACGGCGAGAGGTCGGGAGTCGCCGCCGAACGCGTCCAGCACCTGAGGCAGCCGCGCATCCAGATCGATGCTGCGATGTGACGAGACGTCATGTGGCAAGCTGCTCGTGAACTGCCGCATCATCGCGCCCGCCGTCAGAACTTGCAGGCGCCCGACGCCTTTTGCAAAATCCTTCACGTAGTCGTTGACCGGCATGTTGACCACGTCGAAGGGCGTGCCGATCTGAACGATCTTCCCGTCCTTCATAACGGCGACACGGTCACCGATACGAATCGCTTCGTCGAGATCGTGCGTAATGAAAACCGCGGTCTTGCCGAGGCGGCGCGAGACTTCGACGAACTGCTCGGCGAGTTCGCGACGTACGATGGGGTCCAATGCGCTGAAAGGTTCGTCCATCAGCAGGATGTCCGGGTCGGTCGAGAGTGCCCGGGCAAGTCCGACACGTTGCTGCATGCCGCCCGACAACTGATCCGGATAGTGATGTTCCCAGCCCGACAGTCGAACCGCCGCGAGCGCGCTTCGAGCAGCATCCAGTTGTGCGGAGCGCGATAGTCCCCGGCCCTGAAGAACGAACAGCACGTTCTCCAGAACGGTGAAATGCGGCCAGAGCGCCATGTTCTGAAACACCATGCCAAAGCGCTTCGCGCGCAATTCCCGCAGCGGTTTGGCTTTCAGGTTGGCTGTCTGCTCGCCTTCGATCCAGATTTCCCCAGCAGTCGGATCGATCAGGCGGTTAATGTGGCGCAGCAAAGTCGATTTACCGCATCCGGACAAGCCCATGATGCACAGCGTTTCCCCCCGGCTGACCGTGAAGCTGACGCCAGCCACACCGACCACGCAGTCGAAGCGGCGCTTCACTTCGTCCTTGTCGATACCCTCGCGTTTTATCGACGCCAGCGCTTCTTTTGCACGGCGCCCATACAATTTCCAGATGTCACGGCACTCGATAACGGTTTCTCCCTGCTGCGTAACAGCAGATGGCGTGGACCGTATAACAGGTTTCGCATTCGCATGGACGGGCCGGAGAATGGACGGTTCTGGCATCATGGGCTCTCGCATAAAACGCTGATATAAAACGCCGATCAGCGAACAGGTCTTGGGCTTCGAATCTCAGGCATGCGCCGCGGCAATCGATTGCTGAATCCACGAATCGAACAGCTTCTGGTTTTGCGCAATCCAATGCTTGGCATGCCCGCGAATATCCTCGATCTTGTTCTGGCCTTGTTGCATGAGAAGATTCTCGGCACTAATGTCGGCTGCCGGAATCGTCACCAGCTCGAACCACTTCTTCGCGGCGGGATTCTTCTGAACGAATTCCCGATTCGCGAGCACCTTCATTTCGTAGATCGGGAATCCGGTATCCCGGCCGTCCGGCAGGCGGCTATTATTGTTTCCATTGGCGGGGTCGGGCGACGGCACGCTGAGCCAAACCACGTCGCGTCCGGGCTGCAACACGCTGCTGACCCACATCGGCACCCATGTGTAGTACAGAACCGGCTCTCCCGCCTTGTAGCGCGTCATGACGTCGGCCATCAGGGCATCGTAGTTTCCAAACGTGGGAGAGACGGTCGCACCCAGTCCGTAGTATTCGATGTGATGCTGGATAACGCGCGCCGCGCCCCAGCCCGGATTGCCGGCCACCAGCGTTGCCTTGCCGTCGGCGCCAGTGGCGTTGAAGAGCCTGGCCAGTTTCGGGTCCTTCAGTTGACCGAGGTTGTTGATCTGGTATTTATCGGCCGTCTTCCTGTCGATGCAATAGCCGAATACGCAGTTCGTCACCGTTCTACCGATGCGCACGCACGAGGTGTCACCGCCGACTTTCTGGTAATAGGACTCATAGAGCGGCGTCCACTCCTGCGCGCAGAAATCGGCATCGCCCTGCGCGACGGCGACGTGAAAGATCGCCGGGTCCGCCGGCGCGTAGTCTTTCACGGTGTATCCGAGCTGTTGCAGCCCCATCTCGACAATCACGCTCTGGAATCGCGCCGTCGGTGTGGTAAGGCCCGTTGGCCTGACCGTCACGCCGGTCCCCGGCAACTCGGCGGCGAACAGCTTTTGCCCACCCCATGACGAGGCGGTGAGGATTGCACCTTGAATCAGGAACTGTCGACGACCTTTCGAGTGATTCATGTTTGCTCCCGATTGAGTGCTTAAAGCCGGTTCAGTTGAGAAGTAAGCCGCCCGATATACCAACTACAAAACTTTTCGACCTGCCATTCCGATGGTGCATACGGTCCCGGTTCGTAGGCCGGATTGACCGCGCCTTGCTGCGTCAAGCCGACATAAAACTTGTCCTGCTCGTTCGTCGCCTTCCAGACATGAAGCAGATTCTCGAGGTCATAGTCGCACCCCTCGACCGCGTCTTGATGAACGAGCCAGGTCGTACGCACCAGGGTCTTGCCCTCGTCGATCGGAAGAACCGAAAAGTGAATCGAATGATCCGCCTGCAGGTGATGCCACGAATTGGGTTGAAGATGAAACTGGAGCCGGCCCAGCCGGGCCTCGGTAAAGTCGGCCAGCAGGCGGCGCGAGGCCGCCTTGCCGTCCATCGTCATCGATTCCCCTGGCCCCGTCAGCGGAACCCGCTGAATGCGAAAGGCGGTGGATCGATCGTCGAGATGTTCGACCGGTTCGTACGGCAGCCCGTGCCGGGTCCAGATCTCACGCAATGCGGCGAGCGCGGCGTCGTGTTCGCGAACGGCCTCGCGCCGGCTCGGATTTTCGTCGTCTTCGGTATATCCGAACACGCCGAACGTGGACTGCAATAGTTCGGGATGCCCGAGGCAGTGGTAGCACTCGCGATTGTTCTCCATCGTGAGCTTCCAGTTGCCCTCTTCCACGATATCGAGTTGATAAGCCACCTTGCAGTCGCGCAATCGGTGCGGCTCGACATAGGCACCGACCTCGCGTACGAGATCGTCGAAATCGCCGGGCGGCTCGTCGGCCATGCAGACGAAAATCAGACCGCCCAGACTGCGTATGTGTACGGGCTTGAGGCGAAAACATTCCTTGTCGACATCGCCATGCAGTTCCGCATGGAGAAGATCGCCCGTGGGCGAGTATGTCCACTGGTGATACGGACACACAATGTTCGCGAAGGCGCCCTGCTGCTCGTGCAGGATGCGCGCGCCGCGATGCCGGCATACGTTATGGAAAGCCGTGAGTTCGAGTTCATCCCCTCGGCTTATTACGACCGAATAGGGTCCGAAATCGGCGAGGAAGTAATCGCCGGGTTCGGGAATGGCGGCCTCGACGCCGACAAAAATCCAGTGCCGCCCGAAGATCAGTTGCATGTCCAGGTCGAACACGTCCTGACTCAAATAGAACGGAGCGTCGAGACTGTAGCCTGTGCGGCGTGCTTTGACGAGTTGCGTCAGGTAATCGGCCTTCTCTTTGAAACGCGGATCATGATTTCGAGTCGACACCTGGGATACTCCTATTGATGGTTCGCGTTTTCGCGGTATTACCGCGAATGCTGGCGATGCGTTGCGGTGCTCAGGTCTGCGCATCGCGCTCGACCAATGATGCCGGCCGCGAATCTCGTGGTTGCGGTACATCCCGATTCCCGCGATGGAAACGCCGGACAATGCGGTTCAACATACCGAGCGGTCCTCTGTCGCACCAACGCTGCATTCCGTGGTCGCGCAACGACATGCCGAGGCCCTGCGAGATGCGGTCGATCGTGATCGCAAGGAGCACGATACCGACACCGCCCGTCGTCGCCGTCGCGACGTCGAGCTGACCGATGCCGCGCAAGACCATCTGCCCGAGCCCGGCGACGGAGATCATTGCCGCCACGACCGCCATCGACAATGCGAGCATCACGGTCTGGTTCACGCCGGCCATGATGGTTGGCCGCGCCAGCGGCAGGCGCACGCGAAAGAGAATCTTGAGCGGGGAGCAACCAAACGCATGTCCGGCCTCGAGCACGTCGGGTCTCACCTGGCGGATGCCGAGGCTCGTCAGCCGGATGATCGGCGAAATCGCGTAGATCACGGTCACCAGTACCCCCGAAACATTGCCGATGCCGAACAGCATCACGACAGGAACCAGATAGACGAACGACGGAATGCTCTGCATGAAGTCGAGCAACACGCGCAGGCAGGCATTGAATCGCGCGCTGAGTCCGGCCACGACACCGACGGGAATGCCGATCATGGCGCAGAGCACGATCGCGGTGAAGACAATGGAAAGCGTATCCATCGCATCGGCCCATGCGCCTATCGCCCCCAAAGCGAAGAGGCAGACGCCGATCACAATTCCTGCCCGTCCGCCAGCGACTTGCCAGCCGACCAGCATCAGCGCACCGATCAGGACGAACGGATGCACGGAACTCAGCTGGTGCTGGATCATGTCGAGCAGAAACTGCACCGGATAACGAATCTCCTGAAATACGGAGCGGAAATTCAACACGAGCCAGGTCACCAGCGCATCCGCCCACTGTCCTAACGGAAGTCTGATGTGCTGAAACGGTCGTGCAATGACGTCGAGCATCGAGACACCTCTTCGATAAAACGTACAGGTGGGTTGCGAGCGCTTGCGCCGCGATCAAAGCGCTCCACACAGTCGCGCAGCGTCGAGGATGGCTGCGTGAATATTCCGGCTTGCGACGGCATCGCCGATCCGGTGCAATTGAAACTTGCCGGCGCCCGTGCCGTTCGGCTGTTGCTTGCCCGCCAGCAGTTCATTCAGGCTGGTCACGCCATCATTCGACGAGTGCTCGCGCAACTCGTGGTAGAGCGAGTCGAATGGCAGCGTTCCGTGTTCGATGATAAATTGCTCGGCCTCGATAACCTGCACATCGCCGGTATAGATATTGAAAAACGATCCTGCGAGACGGCCGCCTGCGTTGGACACTTCGGTCAGCTCGACGTCGAAGACCGGGCTAATGGCATGCTCGTAGAAGCGCTTCTTCCAGATCACCCGCTCGGCATAGGGCAACTCCTGCGCGAGAAAACCGTCGGAAGAGAAAAAGCGCACCTTGCTTCCGGCGAGCGCGGCCATCTCGGCGACCTGTGCAGCGGGATTGCGCCCTGTTCCGTCATAGATAACGACGTCGGACTTCAACTGAACGTTACCGCTCAGGACGTCCCACACGGAAGTGCAACGATCCGCGCCCGGAATCCACTCCATATCCGGCGTGCCGCCCGTCGCGATGACGACAACATCGGGATCCTCACGAAGTACATCCTCGTCGTCTGCATAGGTATCGAGACGCACGGAGACTTCGAGCCGTTCGAGTTCCTGCGCGCGCCAGTCGACAATGCCGATGAGGTCGCGCCGCCAACCGCTGCGCGAGGCCAGCAATATCTGTCCGCCCAGCTTCGGACCGGCTTCGAAAAGCACGACGCGGTGCCCCCGCGACGCGCTCACGCGCGCCGCTTCCAATCCCGCCGGCCCGCCACCGATAACCACGACTTTTTTCCCCGCTTGCGCAGACCGCTCGATTTGATGAGGCAGCGTCGCTTCTCGCCCGCTCGACGGATTATGAATGCAGGCAGGCCGCAGCGGCGACTGGCACTGCGTCGCGCCAACGCACGGTCGGATCGAGTGCTCGGCGCCCGCTTCCAGCTTGCGCACGATATAAGGATCGGCAATGTGCGCGCGCGTCATGGCTACCATATCGAGCAGGCCGTCCCGAATGGCATGGCGCGCCGTGGCGATGTCGGAAATACGCGCGGCATGGAATACCGGCACGCCGATTTCGCGCTTGAAACTGCCCACTCGTTCGAGCCACGGCGCAATCGGCGAGGCCATGCCCGGCATGTTATGCGTGGTTAGCGCGACGTCGGTGTCCATCCGGCCATAAATGGCGTTGACGAAATCGAGCAGGCCGTCCCGCTCCAGCAGATGTATAGCCGCGAGCGATTCGTCGAACGTCAGCCAGCCGTCGGTCCCTTCGTCCACCGTGTGGCGAATGCCGACGAGAAAATCATCGCCGACGCGGCGGCGAACTTCTTCCAGCACCATGCGTGCGAAGCGGCAGCGATTTTCGAGGGAGCCGCCGAAGGAATCGGTCCTTCGATTGGTCGAGGGCGACATGAATTGACCGATCAGATGGCTGGCGGCCATGACCTCGATGCCGTCGATGCCGCCTTCCTTGCAACGCCATGCCGCATCGCCGAAGTCTTTGACGACGCGATCGATATCGTGCCGATCCATCTCCTTGGGAAAGTTTCGATGTAGCGGCTCGCGCAACGGAGAAGGGCCAATGGTCGGCAGCCAGTTCGATGCCCAGAATTCGCCGCGCCGCCCGAGATGGGTAATCTGGCACATCAAGCGCGTGTCGTGCTGGTGAATACGCGCCGAGAAAGACTGCAGGTGCGCCACGATGGCGTCGCTGCCGACATTCAACTGGCGAAAGACGTTCGGTGAATCCGGCGAGACATTGGACGAGCCGCCAAACATCGTCAGCGCCAGTCCGCCTTTGGCTTTCTCTTCGTGATACCGCTGATAACGCTCGACGGGCATGCCGTCGCTTTCCAGACCGCACGCGTGGCTCGTGCTCATGATCCGATTCCGGAACGTCACGCCCTTGATCGCAAACGGCTTCAGAAGCGGATCGTTGGACAGGCCAATCGAATTGACAGTAGCGACTTGCAAGGTAACTCTCCTCTCGGATTGGCCCTGAAGCAGGCGTTTTTCGTATACTGGATATGCAAAATTTCCGTGTCAATCAGGATTGTTGGCGTGGTTTACCCGCAATAAATGGCCATATTTTGTCTTTTTTTAGCCTTATTACCTTTAATAGTCGATTTTAAGACATCAAAACCGTATCCCGTATACGCCATTGACTCGCATCGACTACAATTCTTGAAACGCAGCGATCAACGGCCCCGGATGACGGCCCAGAGAAGGGAGACTGAACGTGGAACATCAAGCGCACGCGCAAGATGACATGGAAGAGTTACTTGAGGAAAAGAGCTTCGCGCCGGTTGAACCGTTGACGCGCATCACGCTCGCCGCCAGCGTGGTCGATCGCATCCGCGAACGGATTCTCTCGGAAGCGATACCGGCTGGCGCCGTGCTGCGGCAAGACGTGATAGCCAATGAAATGGGGGTGAGCCGCATTCCCGTTCGTGAAGCGCTGCGCCACCTCGCCGCCGAAGGGCTTGTGACGCTGCTTCCTCATCATCGGGCATGCGTTTCCGAACTATCGTCCGATGATCTGCGCGACTTGCTCGACTTGCGGCTGTGGATCGAACCGAACCTGATACGGCTGGCAATCGAGCAGTGCAGCGATGCGCAGATACGCAAAATCGGCGCCATCCTGGACGAGTTCCCTTCCATTCCCGATTCAGACATGAGCGGGCTTGCCAACCTGAACTGCCGCTTCCACGTCGCTTTGTGCGAGCCGTCAGGCCGCAAACGCGCGGTCGCGACCGTCGAGCTTCTTTTAAAAAACAGCAGCCGCTATCGCTCGAAGATCGTCTCGGCCGGTGGCCGCGAAAAGGCGCACCAGGATCATCGCGAGATACTCGATATGTACTGGCGACGCGACTCGATCGGCGGCGCGTCGCTGGCGCGAAATCATATTCTGGACTGGTACAAACATTTCCAGTGAAAGGACTCGTGAATCGATGAGCGAGTTGCTCCGCTCAATACGGAGTACTTGCACACGCCGTTCAAGTGGCCTATGCACCGACCGATGCGATTGCCAGATGCATCGGTTGCTCCGGCCGCAGGGTCAGGTTGATTACGGGCCGTGGCGGCGCCACGCCTTGCGGGACCGATAACGCGAAACGCTGCAGCAACATGGCGGCGATCACCGTCATCTCGCTCATTGCCAGATGCTGCCCCAGGCACACACGCGGCCCCACCCCAAACGGAATATATGCGCCGCGCGGCACTTCCGGCGCGTCGGACGCGAAACGCGCGGGCTGAAACGCTTGAGGATCAGGAAACCAGCGCGGGTCGTGATGCATCAGATGCACGGGGATCATGAACAGCGTTCGCGCGGGGAATGTCCAGTTGCCCAGTTGCACCGCACGCGTGGCACGACGGCTGATGAGCAGCGGCGCGACCGGATAAAGCCTCAGCGTCTCCTTGATCGTTTGCGCCAGATAACCAAGCGCCGGCAGCGTTTCAGCCGTGGGAGCGCGGCCTTGCAATACGCGCTGAACTTCATCGCGCGCGGCGCATTGCGATGCCGGATTCGCGGCCATGCACCATACCCACCACACCAGTGTCGCGGCCGTGGTCTCATGCCCGGCGAGAAAAATAGTCATGCACTCGTCGCGCACGTTTTGCAGCGACAACGCGGCCCCATCGTCGCCGGATTGCAGGAGACGAGTGAGCAGATCGTCCGGCCACGCATCACGAGGTAAATTCAGACGGCTTTGCAAATGCCGCTCGATCAGCGCCTTCAGACTCTTTAGCGCCTGCCGTTTCCTGCGCTTCCAGGGCATCCAGTCCGGCATGCTTGCCGGCCAGTAGAACTCCGCGTTGGCCGCCGCGCTCGTCACGCGTATGGCCTGCTCGGCCACGCGCACGTCCTCGCCGATGCTGCTCGAGAAGACCATCTGGAGAATCACCTCCATGGTCAGCATCGTGAGCGCGGTTTCTATTGGCCAGTTGGCGTCTTCTCCTGGCCATGTCGAGAATGCCTGCGTCGCGGCCTCGACGATCGTCGGCGAAAAACCTTGTACGGCTTTGGGAGAAAAACTGGGTACCAGCGCATGACGGCGGCTACGCCAGGCCTCTCCCTCGGAAGTCAGCACGCTATGCCCGTGTACCTGCGAAAAGACGCGAATGCCGCGCTCCCAGCGAACCAGCGCATCGTGATGGGACACGAGCAACTCGCGCGCGAGCTGCGGATCGGCCACGACCACATCATGTTCTCGCCAGAGGCGCAGATGCACGATGTCGCCATACTGCTTTTGCCACGTGGCCAAGGCACGCGGCAAATCGCGCGACATGGTGGCCAGCAGACGCAAACCCGTGAGACCGGCCGGTGGACCCGGCGGCCATGCTCCGGGTGAGCCGCCAGTGGACGTCACGGGCGACGGGTTCCGATGCAACGGGCATTGACGCGGAGATGGCGAGTTCATGATGTCGGGCGAGTTAGATAAGCATGGATTCGAACAATACAGTGGCTGTCCGAATCATGGACCTGTCGCCGCGCCAATGCTTGAACGCAAACGACATCGACAGTCTAATTCAGCTTACCTATACTGCGCGGCTATGAACGCAATGCCCTTGCCTATCCTTTCGACGTGTCCCGATCCGCGGGCACGAGCGCCATGGGTTTCGCAGGGCAACCGGCGTCCGCACACGCGCCTTCACCTCGCGCCGCCGGGTCTGCAAGGCGCGGTTATCGCCGTTCTCTGCCGCGACACGCGCGGCTTTGCCTTGAACGACGCGCAACGTCTGACGCATTTCCCCGCCACGCCTACGGTGAACCTGACGTGGTTCCAGGACGTCGAAGCGGGACGTATCGAGCAGACGGATAGCGGCCTTATCTGGCGTCCGTTCAATTCGGCGCTCGTGCTTTCGGGCAGCCATTCATATCCTTCCACGTGCTGGGCGCAAACGAGCGGCCGCGCCGGGATGATCTGCTTCGAGGCGCACGCCGCACAGGCGCTCTTCGACATCGAGCTGTCCGCGATCCAGGACGTGATCGTTGACGCAAAGGCGTTGCTCGGAGACGAGTGGCACGCGCTTTTCGATGAACTGCTGGCTTCGGACAGCGACGAGGCAGCACTTGCCGCACTCCAGCATCACCTCACGACGAGATGGCGCGTCGTCAACCGCGCCAGCCCGATTCTGCCGTCGCTGCGCGAAGCGGGCCGTTACTGGGTCAAGCGGCTTGCCTGGCAAGCTCATGAATGGCGGCGCTCTCATAGCCCACGTCACGTGGAGCGGCGTATCAAGGCGTATAGCGGGCGCTCGTTGCGCGAGTGGCAAGCGCTCGTCAAAACGGAAAGCGTGTTCTTCAATGCGCGTGCGCAATCCGAAGCCGGCCACGCACTGGATTGGGCGGCGATCGCGCACGACGAGGGCTTTGCCGACCAGGCTCATCTCAGCCGCGCCGTAAAACGCAGCACGGGTTTTTCTCCCAGCGAATTCGCCCGGCGATTCAAAGAGGACGAATCGTTCTGGGTGTACCGGTTGTGGGTGTGATCGATGGCGGATAAGTCAGGCGCGCCTTCAAGGCACCAAGCCCTGAGGCTCGTGAAGAATCCATTTTGCAAATGCCTGTAGCAGCACTTCACTCAACGCTATCGGTTAAGGAAGAACCCGGTAGAAATCACGGTGTCGGCTATCAGTCCGGCACCGCTTCGTATCGCGCAACGTCGTTGATGAGCGGCCCGCCCTGCACATAACACCCGCAGGCCCGAACCCACTCAGGATCCCCTCGCAGACCAAATTGAAATCGGTTTCAATTTTTCGATGAATCACTTTTTATCATTTTTCCTTCATTTTTTATCGTAAATACAGACATTTAGGTATATTCCCTAGTTCGTGACAATTTGGCGCTGAACCTCTTGATCACAAGTTATGAGACCGGTTACATTAACCGCAACGCCACATCTGCACAGGGAGAGACAATGTCCCCGGACATCACTCAGAATCGACAAGCTACGAAGCGCTGGTATCAAGAAATCACCAGCGCGCAGTGGCGTGTACTCGTCGCTGCGTGGGGAGACGGGGTCAACGACGCGCTCGACTTTCCCGCCATCACGTTCGTCCTGAAAGACGTCGCGAACACGTTCAATGTCGCCCTCTCCACAGCCTCCCTTCTGCTGCCGCGACCTATGGCGTGCGCTGGATAGGTGGGCTCACGTGCGGTGGCCTGAGCGACAGGATCGGCCGCAAGATCCCGCTGCTAATTACGCTTGCCTGGTTCACCGCCGGTGCGGCAGCCACCGGTCTGTCGTGGAATTTCGTCTCGCTCGCGGTATTTCGCCTGTGGCTCGGCTTCGGCATGGCGCCCGGGTTCTCTCCAGGTAGCGCACAACGTAATGAGCTCTCTCAAGGTGACCGAGTGATGCCTGAACACACTGATGCTTCAACAACAGAGGCAATGGCCACGTTGTCCGAGTATCTGGAAATCGCTCTGGACGGAGATGGCAGTCTTTTTATGGTCCGAGAGCAGTTCGGCACCTTCGCCCTGTATGTCGGCAAAGCTGGCGTCGCGACCGGGACTTTGGTGGCATGCGGTTCGATATCAGGCGCCTTGGGCGAGGCGATTTTAGCGGCGACACAGTCGGGCGCCAACGTCCTGAATGGCCATGGCGTAACGTACAGATTCTTGCGGAGTTTCACGAAGCTGGGAAGTCGAGGCGCGATCGTGTTGTCAACTTTTTAGGCATTGAGAGAGGTGGTTGCCGTCGGGGTCTCACAGCGGTTGTGGTGCAAATTCGGTGGGCGGGTGAGAAGCCGGCCGTCTCCCGGATATCTTGCTCTATCAGATTGTTCAGGTATTTCGAGGACCGCAATTTCGTTCGTCGGGGCAGTGACTCGTCGGTCTTCATTTCGCGGACGACTCGATGCGATGCCGCGCAGCCGTCCAGGGCAATCGTCGCAGGAGCACGCCCTTGAGTTTTGATCGCCTTCACAAAGAACACCTTGGCTGCAGCCACATCGCGCCTGGTACGGAGGCGGAAATCGATCGTCTTTCCCACTCGGTCAACTGCGCGCTAAAGATAGGTCCATTTGCCACGGATCCTGACACAGGTTTCGTCAACGCGCCACGACTGACCGGCCGCTACGGCGAACCGATTCCAGCGTTTGACGAACTCCCGCGTGTAGCGCTTCACCCAGCGCATGATCGTCGTGCGGACCAGGGAAAGACCGCGTTCCGCCATCATTTCCGCGAGGAGATATCGAAAGCTCAGCTTGTAGCGCAAGTACTACCGCACGCAAAGGATGATCACTTCGCGGTCGAAATGACGTCAATTGAACAACCCGTCGATGTCTTTCAGCTTGCTCATCGGCTCGTGATCATCAAAAGGTTGAGGGTAACAGATCAGCGCATCGGAATTGCACCACAGACGCGGCGAGAAGCAAGCCAATACTTTCAAAAGGAGGAGATGTGATGCCTAAAAGGATGATCGCAATATTTGCGTGTGCGATGGCAGTTCAGGCTGCTTCGGGCGCTACCATGGTAAAGATTGACAATGGCGCGTTGCGTGGCGAAACAAATCAGGGAGTATCCGTTTTCAAAGGGATACCCTATGCTGCACCTCCGGTTGGCGAACTGAGGTGGCATTCGCCACGCCTGCCTGCGTCATGGCAGGGGGTGCGTGATGCAACGAAATTTGCGTCTAGTTGCGCGCAACCGCAGCGGAAGCCGTCAGATGCCATTCCCTGGACGGCGGAGTATCTATCTGACCCGCCATTTAGCGAGGACTGTCTTTATCTGAATGTCTGGACACCGAAGTTGAGCGCGCGGGCTAACCTGCCTGTGGTGGTTTGGATCCATGGAGGCGGATTTGCTCAAGGATCAGGCGAAGTCCCTCTTTATCGCGGGGATCAATTGGCCCGTCAAGGCGTGGTTGTCGTCTCGATAAACTATCGCTTAGGACTGTTCGGGTTCCTCGCACATCCTTCTCTTGATGCAGAGAACGATGGCGCGGGCGTTTTTGGATTGATGGATCAGGTCGCAGCACTTCGATGGGTGAAGTCCAACATTACGCGTTTTGGCGGCGATCCATCTCGGGTTACCGTCCAGGGCCAGTCAGCGGGTGCGATCTCCGTGCATCATCTCCTGGCGGCACCGTCTGCGGAGGGTCTCTTTTCAGGAGCTATCGCCGAGAGCAACTCGTGGTCGGACACTGAGTTGGTTCCGAAAGCGAATGCCGACGACTTGGGCTTGAAGCTTGCAGAATTGGCTAATGCTGCCGATGTAAAAGCACTGCGAGAGGTGCCGACCGACAAGTTGGTGGCCTTGCAAACCGACCCTCGATTGGGGAAGGGCGCACGTTTTCAACCTGCAGACGCAGGAGGTATCCCTTTTCGGGAAAAACTTGAGCGTTCTAATGTACCCGTTCTGTTAGGTTCCAATCAAGATGAAGCAAGCGCATTTAGTCCCGCCTGGATGATAGAAACTAAAGAAGCTTATCAGCGATTTCTCGACGAGCGCTATCAATCTCAGGCCAGTCAATTTTCTTTGCTCTATCCTGTCGGCAATGATGCGGATGCATCCGCGAAGGTTCGCGAATTGCTTGCAGATTCGTCAACTGCAGCCGTAGTTGCGTGGTCGGAAGGCCGGTCCGAACATGCTGCACCCGCTTACGGCTACCGATTCGTCCACCCTGAACCCGGACCGCGAGCAGCGCGATTTGGTACATTCCATAGTAGCGAAATCCCTTACGTGTTCGCCACCCTGGATGTTGGAAACCGCCCGTTTGCCGACAAGGATCGAACGATCTCGCATGTGATGCAGGCATATTGGGTTAACTTCATCAAAACCGGCAACCCAAACGGTGTGGGCCTGTTGCGCTGGCCACAACTCAACACCGGGAACTTCATGTTGTTTGGCGATCGCCAAACCGTCACCCCGTTGCTGGAACAAGCGCACCGGCAGGCGTTTCGCGCATGGTTGAGGAACGGAGGATCGATCGGGCTCTTCTGAATCCCCGTGGATCCGGCGCGCGCTTACGGACGCGCGCCCCTCCATATCCAACGAAAAGTAATCCCCCGTGCTTACCGCGGACGAATTGAAGCCGTCGCTCACAGCTGCGATGCTTCACCGACCGATAAGCCGTTTGTGACGGGGGAGTGCCCCCTTGCATGCTGAGCGGCGTGGGCGCGGAAATCGCGGACCGCCTGGGCGGCGAAGAGGATTCGGCGACGTGAAACCGGTGGGTCGGCGCGCTGGTTGGAATGCCGTTCTCGTTAGAGCGCGTTAGGCACTTCGGGCATGTTGCAATCGACCTGCGAGAGTGTGCCTCGCGCCGGTTACGACGGCTATAAACGCAAACGCGGCAGCAAAGTCCGCATCGCGGTAGATACATTGGGCCAGTTGCTTGCAGTGCCTAACACGCTCTAACGACACGTTATTTCACGCAAGCGACTTTCGCCGACTGACTTCGCCATGCTCGTCAAGCCACAGTCGCTTTCGATAACGGCCGTGAAATTGATGATCTGCCTCAACCCTTCGCTCACGACTAACGCCGTCGCTGCTCCATTGATCCTCATCACGCCATGCCGCGCGGCCCGAGCGCCTTGGCCGGCTCGCAGCAATACAGGTCTCGCCTAAGCTTCGCACAGCAAGACCAGCGCCAGAATTCCGCCCTCTCCCGCCCGCCACCGGGCAACCTCTGCAAACCGCCATCGCCGCATCAACGCTACGGCGACGAAACATCACAACACATATCCGCCGAGCCTGGGGTAAACGACCTGGGGTAAACGCCGTGTGAAAACCGGAGTAGATGAGGCCAATTGCTACTTGCATCCTGTTTTTGACCCATCTATATTGCAATACACCCATTAACTATTACTATGTAATAACAAATGAGCGAAGATATCCTGTTGTCCAATCACGGCCGCGTCGCGGTCATTACGCTGAATCGTCCCGACAAGCTGAACGCGTGGACCACGCCGATGCGCAACGCGATCATCGAAGCACTCGAGCGCTTCGACGACGACGACAACGTCGCCGCGATCATCATGACGGGCGCCGGCGATCGCGCGTTCTCGGCGGGGCAGGATCTGTCGGAAGCGCACGATTTCGACGGCGCGCGCGCGGTCGAATGGGTCAAGGAGTGGCAGCGCTACTACGCCGTGCTGCGCGGGCTGAAAAAGCCGCTGGTGATGGCGCTCAACGGCACGGCCGCCGGTTCCGCATTCCAGGTCGCACTGCTGGGCGACATCCGCGTCGGCCATCCGGGTGTGCGGATGGGGCAGCCGGAAATCAACGCGGGAATCGCCAGCACGACGGGCCCCTGGATCATGAACGCGATGCTCGGCATGTCGCGCACCATCGAGCTGACGCTCACGGGCCGTCTGATGGATGCGGAAGAGTGCCGGCACATCGGCCTCATTCATCACCTCGTCGCGCAGGACAAAGTGTTCGAAAAGGCGCTGGAGATCGCCACCGAACTCGCCGCCAAACCGCCGGTCGCGATGCGCCTCGACAAGCAGCGCTTCCGCGAAATGACCGAGCCGGGCTTCCAGGACTGCATCGAAGCGGGCATTCGCATTCAGCGCGAGGCTTACGACTCGGGCGAACCCGCCCGCATGATGGAAGAGTTCTTCAGCAAGCGCGCGAAGTAAAGCCATCCGGCGCGGCAGGCAAGCCGCGCTCGCCACCCCACATCACCCAGTACCCAACCGACCCAGCCAGCGAACGGGAGACCTTAGCCATGACGCAGAACTTCAACGAAAAACGGCGCCGGATGTTGCAAGGAGCCGGCGCACTCGCGCTCGCCGGCACGCTGCCCGCGCTGGTGCGCGCCGACGACAAACAGATTGTCGTGTCCGATCCGGGCGGCCCGTACACCACGGCTTACCGCCAGGCGTTCTACGATCCGTTCGAAAAGGCGACGGGCATCAAGGTCGTGAGCGTGGCGCGCGAATCGCAGCCGGTCGCGCAATTCGAAGCGATGGTGAAGACGAACAACTACGTGTGGGACGTGACCACGCTGACGCTGTCCGCCGATATTCCGTACCTCGAAGCAAAAGGTCTGATGGAACCGATCGGCCTGAAGGCCTCGGACTTCCCCGACGTCATGCCCGAGGCGATTACGTCCGACTGGCTCGGCGTCGACGTGTATTCGACCGTGCTCGCGTATCGCGCCGACAAGTTCAAGGACAACGGCCCGAAATCCTGGGCCGACTTCTGGGACGTGAAGAAATTTCCCGGCCGCCGCTGCCTGCGCCGCAGTCCGCTCGACACGCTCGAACAGGCGCTGCTCGCCGACGGCGTGCCGCTCGACAAGCTCTATCCGCTCGACGTCGATCGCGCGTTCAAAAGTCTCGACAGGATCAAGCCGCATATCGCGATCTGGTGGACCTCGGGCGCGCAATCGATGCAGGCGATCCAGAGCGGCGACGTCGACATGATCTCGCTATGGAATGGCCGCGCACAATCCGCGAAGGACGCCGGCGCGCCGGTGACGATCGTCTGGAATCAGGGCCTCTATTCGATCGAGGGCTGGGGCATTCCGAAAGGCACGCCGCACGCGGAAATGGCCAAGCAGTTCGTGCGTTTCTGCGCGGATGCAAAACGCCAGGCCGTGCTCACGCAAACGCTCGCGTACGGCCCGACCAATCGTAAGTCATTCGAATCGATTCCCGCGCAGCGCGCCCCGCTCCTGCCGACCGCGCCCGACAACATCAAGACGATGAAGCTGCCTAGCCCGCAATGGTGGCAGGCCAATCGCCAGAAAGTCACCGAACGCTTCAACTCGTGGATCATTTCCTGACGCATTAAATGACGCACTAAACGCGAGGCATTGGCATGAGCGCAAAACTGGAAGCGATCGGGCTCGCGAAGCGTTACGGCGAAACCGTCGCGCTGGAGCCGACCGATCTCACCGTGCAAACGGGCGAGTTTCTGACGCTGCTGGGGCCGTCGGGCTCCGGCAAGACGACGCTCCTGCAGATGATCTCGGGGCTCGTCGCGCCGAGCGCGGGCCGCATCGAGATCGACGGGCGCGATGTCACGCGCGTCGAGCCAGGCAAGCGCGGCATCGGCATGGTGTTCCAGAGCTATGCGCTGTTTCCGCACATGAGCGTATGGGACAACGTCGCGTACGGCCTGCGCATGCGTAGCAAGTCGCGCGACGCAGTGCGCGAGGCCGTCGACGGTGCGCTCGCGATGGTACGCATGAGCGAGTTCGGCAAACGCTTTCCGAAGGAGCTCTCCGGCGGGCAACAGCAACGCATCGCGCTCGCCCGCTGCTTCGCCTACCGGCCCTCGGTGATTCTGCTCGACGAGCCGCTCGGCGCGCTCGACAAGAAATTGCGCGAGCATATGCAGGCGGAGATCCGTCGTCTGCACAAGGAGTTGGGCGCAACCTTCGTCTATGTCACGCACGACCAGGACGAAGCACTCACGCTCTCGGATCGCATCTGCCTGATGAACAACGCGAAGATCGAACAGATCGGTACGCCCGCGGACCTGTACGACCGGCCCTCGACGCGCTTCGCAGCCGGCTTCATCGGTCATTCGAACCTGCTGGAAGGCGCGCTCGCGCATGACACCGAAGCAGGCGGCGAGCCGATCCTGCTGGCGGCCGGCGCACGCATTCCGTTACCGCGCACGACGCAGGTCGCGGCCGCGGCGCGGCACACGCTGCTGTTACGCCCCGAGGCGCTGGAGCTGGTCGAACCGAGCCGCGGCTTCGTCGATGGCCGCATCGACGACGTGGTGTTCTTCGGCAGCGATACGCATGTGCAACTGTCGCTGCCCGACGGCAGCGAACTGACCGCGCGCTGCGCACGTACGCTGAGCCCGCGCGTGGGCGACACGGTCGGGCTCACGTGGGACCCCTATCGCACGACGCTGCTGCACGCCTGATATAGGCCTGATATACGGTCGAGACCTCTTCGCCGCCAAGGACTTTTCATGACTCTCGCTCTACGCGCGAACCGTCCAGCCGACGCTTCGGGCCGCCGCGGCGCATGGCTCGCGGCATCGCTGCGCATTCTGCCGGCGGTGCCGACGCTGCTGTTCCTGCTGGTGTTTTTCATCGTGCCGGCGGGCGAGATCCTGCAAGGCGGGCTCGTATCGAGCGACGGCTCGATCGGCTTCGCCCAGTTCGAGCGCATCGCGCGCACGCCGGTCTACGCGAAAGTATTGTGGATCACGTTCGCGATCTCGTTTCTCACCGCCGCGTTTTCGATCGTGCTCGGCTATCCGGTCGCGTATCTGCTGAGCCGCGTGTCGAATCGCGTGCGCGAGCGCTGGCTGCTGTGGATCATGCTGCCGTTCTGGACCAGCTATCTCGTCAAGACCTACGCATGGATGCTGCTGCTCTCGAAGACGGGCGTGCTCTCGACTCTTGCGCTCGCACTCGGTCTGGTCCGCGAGACCAACGGCACGATTCCGTCGCTGACCGGCGTGCTGATCGGCATGGTGCATTCGATGCTGCCGCTCGCCGTGATGACGATGCTGCCGGTCATGCGCGGCATCGACGATCGTCTCGCGCAGGCCGCCGAAACGCTTGGCGCGGAACGCAGCACGAGCTTTTTCACGGTGTTTCTGCCGCTGTCGTCTCCAGGCATCGCGGCGGCGGGACTGCTGGTGTTCATTTCCAGCCTTGGCTTTTTTATCGTGCCCACGTTGCTCGGTTCGCCGCGCGAAACGATGATCGCGCAACTGGTGATCTCTTCGGTACTCGAACTGTTCGACATGCACTTCGCGGGCGCGCTGTCGACAGTACTGCTGATCTGCTCGATCGCGATCTTCCTCGTCTATGACCGGGTGGTTGGCCTGACCTCGCTGACCGGCGAAGTCAGCGAGAAACAACGCGGCTCGCGCGCGCAGGGCCTGCGGCTCGCGGTGCTGATGTCGGCGGGCCGGCTCTTTGCGCCGCTCGTGCGGCGCCGCGGCGGATTGCAGCCGCCCACCGACGGCGTGCGCGTGTTCAGCCCGCTCGGCCTCTTCACGATGGCGATCCTGATCGTGCTGGTGGTGCCGGTACTCTCCGTGATGCCGTATGCGTTCACGAAGAGCGACTTCATTGCGTTTCCGCCAAAGCTTTTCAGCCTGCGCTGGTTCGGCTCGTTCCTCGGTTCGCCCGTGTGGCAAAGCGCGACGATCCGCTCGTTCGAAGTCGGCTTCGGCACGGCGGTACTCTCGCTCGCGCTTGGTTTCGGCGCGACGCTCGCGATGACGCGCCTGCCGCAACGCGCGACCAAGCCGCTCTTCGCGCTGCTCGTCGCACCGCTGATCGTGCCGCGCATCGTGGTCGCGGTCGGGCTGCTGTATCTGCTGAGCCGCTTCGGCCTGACGGGCACTAATACCGGCCTCATCATCGGTCATACGGTGCTGGCGATTCCCTACGTAGTGGTCACGCTCGCCGCCGGCTTCCAGCGTTTCGACTGGCGGCTCGACGATGCCGCGCGCGTGATGGGCGCCTCGCCATTGCAACGCATTCGCACCGTGCTGCTGCCGCTGCTGATGGCGAGCGTCACGGCGGCGTTTCTGTTCGCCTTCCTCGTGTCGTTCGACGACCTGACCATCGCGATCTTCGTGAGCGGCGGCATCAATACCACGCTGCCCAAGCAGATGTGGGACGACATTCAACTGGCGATCACGCCGACGCTCGCGGCGGTCTCGACCACACTGGTCGTGCTGATCGCGCTGGTGATCGCGGTGTCTTCATGGTTCAAGCGCCGCGCGCGCTGACAGATTCACGCTGACACGTTTATTTCCCGCTGCTTTTCGGTTTTCCAGAACGACAACACATGCATCGCTATCCGAACTATTTTCCACATCGTCATCCCGACGACGAACTCGATTGCGTGCCGCTGCTCGTGGCCGGTCTCAGCGCCGATCCGCTCCGCACGTTCCTTCAATTCGACGAGCGCGCGATCACTTGCGGCGAGGCGGTCGCGCATATTGCGCAATGGCAGGCATGGTTCGGCGAACAGGGTGTCGTGCAAGGCGACCGCGTGGCCGTGATGCTCGGCAACTCCGCCGAACACATCTATCTGATCTACGCGCTGATGCTTAGCGGCATCGTGTGGGTGCCGGTGAATACGCGGCTGCGCGCGGCAGGCCTCGAATACGTGTTGCAGCACGCGGAGCCGAAACTCTTTGTGATCGATGCCGAGTTCGACGCGCTCGGCGCGAACCTCGATTACACGGGCGCGCGCCGTGTGCGGCTACCCTCGTTCGACGGCGCGGCCGCGCCGCGCTCGCTTGCGACACCCGCCATCGGCATTCACGATCCGCTCTGCATCATCTATACGTCGGGCACGACGGGCGCACCCAAAGGCGTTGTCTTCACGCACCGGATGATGCGTATTGCGAGCGAAGCCGTATTGCGCGTGGCCGACGTGCGTGCGAGCGACCGGCTCTTCATGTGGGAGCCGCTGTGCCACATCGGCGGTGCGCAGATGCTGCTCGTGCCGTTCCTGCTGCCGGTGAGCCTGCATGTCGTGGCGCGTTTTTCGGCCTCGCAGTTCTGGCCGCAAGTCGCGCGCGCGGGCGCGACGCAGTTGCATTATCTCGGCGGCATGCTCGATATCCTGATGCAACTGCCGCCAGGCAGCGAGCCCCACGACCACACGCTACGCGTCGCATGGGGCGCGGGCATCGCGGCATCGGCGTGGCAGGCGATCGAACAACGCTTCGGCGTGCGGTTGCGCGAGTGCTACGGCATGACCGAATGCTCGAGCTTCGCGACGCTCAACTCTACCGGCAAGCCCGGTTCGATCGGCCAGGCGCTGCCGTGGTTCGATCTCGAACTGCTCGACGACCAGGGGCGCGCGGTCGCGCCCGGCAAACCGGGCGAAATCGTGCTGACCAGCAAGGTGGAAGGCGCGCTGCTGCCGATGTATCTGAAGAACGACGAGGCGACACACAGCGCGTTGCGCGACGGCAAGCTGCATACCGGCGACCACGCGCGCCGCGATGCGGACGGCGACCTGTTCTTCATCGGACGACGCACGGACAGCATGCGGGTGCGCGGCGAGAACGTATCGGCATGGGAAATCGAGCGGATTTTCGCGGCGCATCCGGCGGTGCGGGCGAGCGCAGCAATCGGAGTGGCATCGTCCGTCGGCGAACAGGACATTCTGCTGAACGTGCAGTTCAAGGACCACGCGGTGCCATGGGAGTCGCTGCATGCATGGGCCAGCGAACGGCTCGCGAGTTTTCAGTTGCCGCGCTATTACCGCGCGGTCGCGCAGTTCGAGCTGACTGCGAGCGAGCGCATTCGCAAGCACCTGCTGTCGCGCGAGGTGGACGACGCGTGGGACCGTCTACGGCATTGACGCGTGCGGAGCGGGAGAAAAGCAAACTTATCGCTATCAGATAGCTTGATAGCGGTATGCAATAATGGGAGCGTCATGCAACACCGGTTACCGATCGTGAGTCCTGCCCAGCCCAAACCCGCGCGCAAACGTGCCGCATCCGGCGCCACGTCCGGCACCGCACGTGGCGCCTCAAAAGTAGACGACCCGAGCGAATCGTCACTGTACGTGCAATCCGTCGAAAAGGCGATGAAGGTGCTGACCGCGTTCGACGGCAGCAAGCGACAACTGTCGCTTTCCGAAATCGCCGCGCTAACCGGTTTCGACATGAGCGCGACGCAGCGCTTCACGTTCACGCTCGCGGCGCTCGGCTACCTGCTCAAAGACCCGGACAGCCGCAAATACGAATTGTCGCCGAAACTGGTGGACTTTACGTACCACTATCTGATTTCGAACGAACTGGTGAGCCGCGCGACGCCGTATCTCCAGCAACTCGGCTCGGAGACGGAAGAAGCGACCAACCTGACGGTGCTCGACGACACCGATATCGTGTTCGTGCTGCGCATCGTCAGCCGCAACGTATTCAATGCTCACGTGATTACCGGCTCGCGGCTGCCGGCCTACTGCACGGCGCCCGGTCTCGCGATTCTCGCGACCTTGCAGGACGGCGAGGTCGACGACATCCTCTCGCGCACGAATCTCGTTGCGTTCACGTCGTCCACCGTGTATCAGCCGCGCAAGATCAAGGAGCGTTTGACGCAGATTCGCAAGCAGGGTTATGCGCATACGGAAGACGAGTACTTTGTCGCGGATATCTCCACGGCGGCGGCCGTGACCAACGCGCATGGCCGGGGAATCGGTGCGGTCAATATCGCCGTGGCGCGTTCGCGCTGGCAGGCGGATCGCGACGAGAAGCGATTTGCGGATCTGGTGATTTCGACGGCTTCCGCGATATCGACTCGCCGGCGGGTGGAGCAGGTGTAGGGGGTGGGGTTACGTTGATCGCTGTAATTAGCCTAACACCCGCAGCCGCCCCTGACAGGATTGCCCGAGCCTTACAAGGCTCACCATCCCACTCCAACGCACCAACCTTACCGCACGAGCCTTCTCAAATCGTCTAAAGCAACTGGTGTCCCGTTCCGTTGACCTCAACATGCCAAGCGAGCATAGATCGGTCAACAACGAAACGGAACACCAGCTACCCTGCCAATAAACCCCACACGCAAGCGCGAACGCCAAACGCTACGGATTTTCAGCGCGTGCAGGCTGAGAAGCAGACCCGGACGACTTGCGCACCTTGGCGACCTGCTCGGACGTCACGGGCGAAGCATGGTTGCCCCAACTGGATCGCACGAAAGTCAGCACGTCCGCTACGTCGCGATCCGTCAACCGCGTGGCGAACCCCGGCATCGCGTAGTGCGTGGGGCCGGCCTTGGTCCACGGCATCTCGCCGCCTTGCAGCACGATATGAATCAGCGAAGTCGGATCGTCCGTGTTCACGACCGTCGAAAGCGCCAACGTCGGAAACGTGCTCTCGTAACCGCTGCCGCTCGTGCGATGGCACGCCGCGCAGTTGTCCACGAAGGTCAGCGCGCCGTTGCTATGGTCCGTGCCGGCGCGCAGTGCATTTGCCGCGGTTGCATCGGGCGAGAGCGTGCTGCCGGATGCGTCGACGGGAGCCAGCGTCTTGAGGTAAGCGGCAATGGCGGCGAGATCCTGGTCGCCCAGATGCTGTGTGCTGTCCTGCACGACATCCGCCATGCCGCCAAACGCCGCCGAGTGCGCCGTGCGGCCGCTCTTCAGGAACGCAACGATATCGGCTGCGCTCCAGTTGCCCAAACCGTCCTTGCGGTCGCCACGCAGATTCTTCGCGAGGTAGCCATCGACCACGCCCCCGGAGAGAAACAGCTTGCCGTCATCGGTCAGCGACTTCTCCTCGAGGCCGTAGCCGCGGGGCGTATGACATGCGCTGCAGTGCGCGAGGCCTTCCACGAGGTAGCGGCCGCGCGCGATCGGGTCGTTCGGCAGCGGGCTGTCGTCGCTGACGGCTTCCGGTGCGAACGCCATGCGCCAGAAGCGCAGCGGCCAGCGCATCGACAGCGGCCACGGAATATCGGACGCGCGGTTGCCTTGCGAAACCGGCTCGACGCCATGCATGAAATACGCGTAGAGCGCCTTCACGTCCGAGGGCTTGACCTTCGCATACGAAACGTACGGCATGGCGGGATACAGCGTCGAACCGTCCTTCGCGATGCCGTGGCGCACGGCGCGGTCGAAGTCATCGAAGGTGTAGTTGCCGATGCCGGTCGACTTGTCGGGCGTGATGTTGGTCGAGTAGATCGTGCCGATCGGCGATGCAATGCCGAGGCCACCCGCGAACGGCTTGCCGCCCTTTGCCGTGTGGCAGGCAATGCAGTCGCCCGCGGCCGCGAGGTAGCGGCCCTTTTGAATCAGCTGCGCGTCCGTATCGGCCGATGCGGATGGAGATGCCGTCGCGGATGATTGTGCGAAGACGCCGGCGCTCGCAGCCGAAAAGACGACAGCAGAAGCGATGGCAAACGTGATTTTTCTCATGATGCTTGCCGTCTCCCTTATGCCTGGACCAGCGGAGCCGGGTTCTTCAGGTATTGCTCGCGAATGGCCTTGGCCGAGTGAAACGCGAGGGCCGCGACGATACCGGTCGGGTTGTAGCCCATGTTCTGCGGGAACGCGGAAGCGCCCATCACGAACACGTTCGGCACATCCCAGCTTTGCAGATACTTGTTCACGACGCTCGTCGCCGGCGAGCTGCCCATCACCGCGCCGCCGGTGGTATGCGTGGACTGGTACACGCGCGTGTCGTAGTGCTGCCCCTTCTTGCGGATCGCGCGGAAGTACTTCTCCGGGTTCATCGCCTTCGCAACTTCTTCCATGCGCGTGCCGATATAGCCGAGCATGGCGTATTCGTTGTCGTGCCAGTCGAACGTCATGCGCAGAAGCGGCAGACCGTGAGCGTCCCGATAGGTCGGATCGAGATCGAGATAAGCGTCGCGATACGGCATCACCGAACCCGAAATACCGATGCTCATATAGCGCTGGTAAGCGTCGGAAATACCGGCCTTCCAGCCGCTGCCCCAGGTCGGCGTGCCGGGCACGGTCGCCGCCTGCTTGATTGGACGGCCGCCCGTGCGGATATGACGAACGCTCGCGCCGCCGACAAAGCCGAGCGGACCGTGGTCGAACTGGTCGCCATTGAAGTCGTCCATGCCCACGCCGCCCGCGCCGCTGCCGATAAACGGATTGAGTTGCGTGCCCTTCGGCAGCAGCACGTTGATGCCGCCGTTCATCTGATAGGCGTAGTTGCGCCCCACGACCCCCTCGCCGGTCTTCGGATCGTAGGGTTTGCCGATGCCCGAGAGCAGCAGCAGGCGCACGTTGTGCATCTGGAATGCGGCGACGATGACCATGTCCGCGGGCTGTTCGACTTCGCGGCCTTGCGCATCGATATAGGTGACCCCCGTCGCGCGCTTCCTGTCGGGCGAAAGCATGACTTTCGTGACATACGAGTTCGCGCGAAGCTCGAAGTTAGGCTTCTTGAGCAGCACCGGCAAAATGGTCGTTTGGGGCGATGCCTTCGAGTACATATAGCAGCCGAAGTCTTCGCAGAAGCCGCAGAAGTTGCACGGTCCAAGACGCACACCGTACGGATTCGTGTACGGGGTCGACGCATTCGCCGCAGGCGCCGGATACGGATGGAAGCCCACTTCGCGCGCGGCCTTTTCGAACAGCGACGCGCCGAGGCCGTTCTTCAGCGGCGGCGTGGGGAAATCGTTGCGACGGCTGCCTTCGAGCGGATTACCGCCGGCCTGGATGTTGCCGTTGAGATTACCGGCCTTGCCGGACGTGCCGAATACCTTCTCCGCAAAATCGAAGAACGGCTCCATCTCGTCATAGGTCACGCCGAAATCCTGAACCTGCATGCCTTCCGGAATGAACTTCTTGCCGTAGCGCTCTTCATAACGCGTACGCAATTGCAGTTCTTCAGGCAGCATCCGGTAATGCATGCCGTTCCAGTGAAAGCCCGCGCCGCCCACGCCATTGCCGAGCAGAAACGAGCCGTGTTGACGGTACGGCACCGCGAGATCATCCACGCCGTGGCGAATGGTCACCGTTTCCGACGACAGATCCTGGAACAACGCGCCGCGCACGCCATACTTGAGC
Organism: Paraburkholderia sp. Ac-20336; assembly: GCF_017105025.1. Lineage (NCBI taxonomy): Bacteria > Pseudomonadati > Pseudomonadota > Betaproteobacteria > Burkholderiales > Burkholderiaceae > Paraburkholderia > Paraburkholderia sp. Ac-20336. The sequence goes on from NZ_JAAGPS010000002.1 coordinate 84,759, forward strand.
TCGTCGATCACTTTCGGATAGTTCGCATCGGTTGGCGTATCGCGCATCGCGCCGCGCTCGAGCGCGACCACGTCGAGTCCCGCGTCCGTAAGTTCCTGCGCGAGAATCGCGCCGGTCCAGCCGAAACCTACGATCACGCAATCGACCTTGTTCTTCCTGATTGCCACTGCTTACCCCCGCCTGCCGTTAATCGATACCGGACCATACGGATACTTCGCACCCGGCTGATCGATCCAATCCATGAAATCCGCGCGCGCGCCCGGGAAACCGACCATCTTCCAGCCGGCCATATCCTTATTGCCGCCGTAGATCGGGTCGGAGAGGAAACCTTCCTTGGTATTGCCGAGCAGGAATGAAAAGAACGTGCGTGCAGGAACAGTTTCAAACGCGAGTTTGCCGTGCTCCATATCCTGAAGCACCGCTTCGCGCGTCGCCACGTCGAGTTCAGCAAAGGTCTTGCCGCCGTGCTGCTTCACGCAGTACTCGTCGCAGGCCGCGATGCCATGACGATAGACGTCGCGCGGCGCGAGATTGATTTGATAGCCCATTTCGGGCACGGCATCGGGATGAAAAGGCCCTTGCATGTACCAGAGCTTGCCGTGGCCATACGGCATTTCCATCTGGCGATCGATGTACTCGGGCACACCGGCCTTCACGGCACCTGGGCCATGTTCATCGTCGGGAATCAGCCGGTCCACCGCAGCATGCAAAAATTTCCATTCTGCCGCGGTGAAGTAAGTAGGCTGGTACTCTGCGGTGTTCCCGGTGGCGGGTGTCGCGTTACTGCTGCAGGCACTTTGAGTAAAAGTTGCACCTGAAGCGACCGTCGCGGCGGGTACGACGGCCAGCACCTGCCGCAAAAAGCGACGGCGTGGTTCCTGTTGGTCGGACATGGAGTTTTCTCTGTTGTGACTTATCTGCGGGCCTCATTATAAGAGGTGATCCGAGATAACGTTTCAATACTCCCTTTCCCTTAGTCGCCCGTTAAAGTTTGTAAGGAGACAAACTGGTACTGCAAGCAGAACGCCAGCTATATCGTGGTGACCATTGCATGCCGATGCATCCCTGCCATTCCCGGCATGAGCGTCCAGTCACTTCTTATCAGCGTTCATTGAATGTGACGGGCTCTCGCGCAGGTCGCTTCAACCATTCCGGGAAAGACCGAATGGAGAGATCCATTGCCGGATCGCGGAGTGCGCCTTTGTCTTAATGGTTCGCCAGTGTCGACGGGTTCGCGATGACGGACAAGATACCGGCATCGCCGAATTTATGATTGATAGTCAGAACGTTCGGTTAGCAGCGCAGCCACGATACAGATCGACACAAGCAGGCAGCCGCAAAAAACAATGATGTAAGCGCGCTCCGAAGCGATCTTCGTTCCGTCGATCAGAAATGCCGCGAAAATCGCCGAACCGAAAGCACTTGCCATGGCTCCGCCGATGTTCTTCAGGGTTTGATACATACCCGCCGAGATGCCCCGCTCCTCGGGCAGACACACCTGGCTGACCCGACCGGACAGCGTCGTTTGCAACAGGCCGGAGCCAAAGCCCGTCATCATGCTGAAGAACATGAACTGCCAGAGTACGTGGTTCGCAACGATCATACCGGCGAAGCCGAGGCCCAGCGTCGTGCCGCCGATCAGCCCGCAGACCTTGTACCCACCCAACGACCGAACGATTCTGGCAACACCTAGCGCACCGATTATGGTGACCAGGTACTGCGGAAGAAGAAGCCAGCCGAGTGTCAGGACGGAGACGGAGAAGCCAAATCCGAGTTTCTCATGCGAGGCAACGAGAAAAAGCACCACGGTCGTCTGCGATCCGTAATACGCGATTCCCCAAAGAAAACTCGACACATAGTATGGCCGTGCATTCGGGTTATTCAGCATACGCAGATCGACGAGAGGAAACTCCGTGCGTTTCTCATACGCGTACCAGACGATCAATAGGGCAATGCCCGGGATAATGGCGCCGAGCACGAAGATGTTCCCCCATCCCGACTTGGGCGCATAGGCGAATGCGAACAGGATCGCGGCAACGCCGACGCCCAACATGATGGCGCCCAGCCAATCCATGGTACGGCGCGTGTCGGGAAGAGAAGAGGTCGGCACAAGAAAGACGATGGCGATCGCTGCCGGACCCAGCAACGCAATCCAGCTCGCAAACACCCAGCCGATGCCCGACGTGCTGCCAAGCACATAGCCGGCGAGAACCGGCCCGATTGCGTGGCCCACCGTCATGGCCGCGGCGAGCGCGCCTATCCCGTAGAGCGCCGCCTCTTCCTTCAGGGTGTTGCGAAAGATACCGATCGCCAGCGGCGTAATCGCCGGGCAGAATCCAAGCAGGAAACGTCCGACCAGAAAGACGCCGAAATTCGGCGCCACCACATCGAGCGCGATGCCGATGATACTGACGATGATCGTCAGAACGGTCAGCTTCTTGTGGCCGTGAATGTCCCCTAAACGGCTGAGTGCCGGACACGTCACGCCGACTGCCAGCAGATACACCGCATTCAGCCAGAACGCCTCTCCGGAGGTGATCTGGTATCTGTGCACGATGGCGGGAATAACCGGCAGAATTCCGCCGATAAACACCCCTTCTGCAACGGTCGCGAGGCTGAGTGCGAAAATGACCCGGCGCGCTACTTTGGTCGATGCATCAATTTCCGTTTGTTCCGATAGCACGTCCACGTCTCCTCCTTGCATGACCCGGCTCTTCCTCAATAAGATAAAAATCGCAGAGAGACGATCCCGTATTTTTCTTTATTGAAGCCGCCAGCGGCGGTTGCTAATTCACCCGGTAGCGCTTGACCATCTCCCAGTCCAGCTGGAGTCCGAATCCTGGTTCTTGCGGAATGGCAATCGTGCCGTTGACCGGATTGGGACGGTTGGCAATGAGACCGGCCCAAATCGGGTCGCGGTCGGCCTCGAAGCATTCGACGCAAACACCGTGTGGAATCGATGCGATCATTTGCATCGCGATCTGTGATTCTTCGTGATGCCCCACGCGCAGGCCGTGGAGTTGGGCAAGTGCCGCTGCGCGACGCCATTCCGTGATCCCGCCGGCTTCGGAGGCATCGAAGTTGATGATGTCGACGGCGCCTGCGTCGATCAGCCGCCGTACGCCGCTAGCGCTCATTTCGCTCTGTCCCGCGTCGATCGGAATCGACGTTCTTCGGCGCACTTCGGCCATCATGCTGGCGTCGTCGTACCAAAGACACGGCTCCTCGAACCACGCGATGTTGTATTGCTCGACGAGGCGGGCGAACTTGACCGCTTCGGAAACAGGCCAGCCGCGATTCGCGTCGACCGCGATCCAGAACTCGTCGCCGCCGCCCTTGCGCGCGGCTTCCACCCGTTTGGCGTCTTCCTCGGCGGACAGGCCACCGACCTTGACCTTGCATCCGGCCAGTCCGGCTTCGCGAAGCCGCTCCATTTCGTCGCCAAGATCCCGGAGCGTCTTGCCTTCCTCGTAGTAGCCGCCGATGCAGATAAGCGGCAACGCCTGGCGATAGCCTCCGAGTAATCGGCATACATTGACGCCCGCGGCCTTACCGAGAAGGTCCCAGATCGCGCTGTCCATGCAGGCAATCGCTTCCATGACCAGCTTGCGGTCGCGATTCCATTCGGCCGCCTTGAACATTTTTTGCCAGAGGCGCTCGACGGCAAAAACGTCCTCGCCAATCAGCATCGGCGCCAGTTCTTTCTCGATGATGTCCACCACGTCGCGCATATGTGTCCGGTTGTCGCCGTTATACACTTCGCTAACGAGCCCGGTGTCGGTCTCCATCCGCGTGATGATCGTGCACCGCTTGTCGACACGGTATTTGCTCCCGCCAAAACTGCGCGCGAGCGGGATCTCGAGGGCGATAACCGAAACGCTTTTGATCTTCATGGGGGCTCTGTTTAAGCGGGAAACGTGAGCTTGCGAGGCATCGACGTTTCCCCGATCAGGCAGGGCGGACATGAATGACACGCCGCGCTTAGACGTTGCGATCGAACATAGACTCGCGACCTCGCTCGTCCTGGCCAGCGCGGGCTGGCCCATGACGAAAGGTCCTTACTGTTCGATGACCGATCCATCGAGATGAGGACGCATGTCGAGCGGCCGATTGACCTTCGGAAAGCGCTTCTCGATATCGGGGACGAAGTCGATACCGAGTCCGGGTGCGGTCGGGATATCGAGAAATCCGCTGCTCGGCTCCGGGAAATCGGTAAACATTTCGCGGCCAGGCAGTTGGGTCGTCCCATGCAGGTTCTTTGACGACGACGGATATTCCTGAATGGCGAAATTCGGAATCGTCGCGTCAAGATGCAATTCGGCGACCAGATTAAGCGGCGACAGAGGGTTATGCGGCACGACTTCCATGTCGTTGACCTCGGCCAGAGCCGCAATCTTTTTCGCTCCCGTGATGCCGCCGCAGAGACCTATCGATGGGCGCAGGAATTGCACGCCGCGCCGCGCGACAATCGACTGGAACAGGTGCATGTTGAAGAAGCGCTCGCCGGTGGCAATCGGCACCGGAATGTGATCCGCGACCCAGGACATCGCATCCACGCCGGTCGGTTTCAACGGGTCTTCGAAGAACATCGGGAAGTACGGCTCGATACTGCGCGCAAAGGTGACGGCTTCGGCGGGATTGAGCCGCCGGTGCAGCTCGATACAGAGATCGACGTCGGGACCAAGCGCTTCGCGAAGTTCCCGAACGACACCCACGGCCTCTTCCATCTTCTTCGCATGAGGGCGGAAATATCGATCGTAATCCTCATCGAGGAACGGGTTGAGATGGCCTAGCGCGGTGAATCCCTGCTCTTTGCGCAGCAGCGCTTCGTCGAGCATCTCCGCTTTGGTGCGCGCTTTCACATGTCCGTAAAGACGCACCTTATGCCGCATCTGGCCACCGATCAATTCGTAGACCGGAACGCCGAGTGCTTTTCCCTTGATGTCCCACAGGGCGATGTCGATTGCGGAGATCGCGCCCATGATAGCCATGCCGGTGAAATGATTCGCGCGTTGCAATACATTCCAGTGGTGTTCGATCTGGCGCGCGTCTCGTCCAACGAGATACTCTCCGCACTTGACCATGGCTGCCGCACTGGCTTCATATTGGCCCCATGCGCCGGATTCGCCGATTCCTGTCAGTCCGTCCTCGGTTGTGACTTTCACATACAGAAAGCGATCGGCGAAAATCGGTGTGACGCTTGCAATCTTCATCTATTTGTTCTCCACCTATACAAAACAGATTTTCAATTGCAAAGCAGTATAGGAGGAGAGCAGGGACGAGATATTTCTATTTCCTCAAACCAGCTTTCACCGATGGAGAACGGTGGCCTGCAGAAATCAGCAACTCTTTCAGAAACAGGCGGGCCGACGGGGGAATGAGATCTTCGCGGTAGTAAATCTGGATGCTTCGCGGTGCCCATTCTTCCCGCAGGGCAATGCAGCGCACGTCCGGATTTCCCGCAAAGGGAATGGCCATGATTTCCGAAAGAATGCCGATGCCAAGGCCGGCAGCGATCATCGAGCGCATGACATCGAAAGAGGAGACCGCGCGGTACTTCAGCTCATGCCCGAGATTGGCTGCCTGATTGACCAGGAACGAACAAAGCGCGCTTTTCGGCCCGAGCGTGACGTGCTCGAAGTCGATCAGGTTCTCGAACCTGACCCATTGGCGTGTGGCGAGCGGATGGTCTTTCGGTACGGCCACGACCAGACTGGTTTCCTTGTACGGCACTTTCGCGATCGACGACGGCACGTCGAATACCGAAAGACTGAGGGCGAGATCGGCGCGGCCACTTTCGATTTCAGAAACGAGTGACCAGCCGTGGATTTCGTGCACATCCACGGCAATTTCCGGGTTTGCCTGGATAAACCTGCCGGCGAAGGCGGCGAGGCCACCGACGATCGCCGACTGACTGGAGGCCACCCGCACACGTCCGCGAATTCCCTCCGAGAACTCTCTCATCGCACTGGCGGTTTCATTCAGGCGCTGTGTCAGCAGGCGAACCTGTCTCGCGAATTCGTCGCCGGCGGGCGTCGGCGTAACGCCTCGCGCGTGCCGGTTGAACAGCGATACGCCGAAGACGTATTCGAGCTCCTGGAGGCGTTTGGTGACGGCCGAGACTGCAATGTTGCTGCGTTCGGCCGCTCGCGTGAGACTCCCCTCCTCATAGGCGATGAGGAAGAGACGAGCGGATTCCAGATCGAGGGCACGCAACATCTCGAGCGTTTTCATGCTTACGTTGTCAGCCTGGCTGATCCGCTGGTGGTTGAGATGTATCGATTATATGGCGCGGCATCCGGCGAGCCGTTTCCGTGCCTTGCCCCAAGAAAGTATCCGGAATAGCGCGTGAGGCCCAACTGGCGGAAGACAGCCGACTCGCACGACCCGCCCGCAACGTCCCACCGGATTTGACTCCCTCTGTTACGGATCGCCGCCTGCTACAGGATGACGCAAAAGCTTCGTCGTTTGACCGCGTCTTTCGATACGACTGAACTCCGAAAATAACTCAGGCTTCCTCAACGCTCCCTCACACTATCCATGTACGAGGTAGCGGTCGGCGATGTCACGCCTCAAAGTTGCCGGCTAATCCGATCTTTGATTTGTCGCAAAGCCACGACTCGAATTCCGTTGCGAACGTGCGGGCATCGCCATATCTGACCGCCTCACGATAGATTATGAAGTTTTTCCACAGAAAATCCTGCCACCCAACAAAATCGATCACAATCTTCCATTAACGAAGAGACACTTTCACATCTCAAAAAAGACCAGTCGTTCGCTTGCATGAATTATTTTTTGCAGGGAATACCCGGAATTCTTGCGCTAACGCGGGAATTCCCCAGGACCGTCACAGGGAAAATACTTATTTTTAATCAATCACAAACGTTCATAAGATATCTCACATTCTTCCACAATCGACCTAAAACGATCATCGATGTTTTCTCAATCCCTGTCGCCGAACCCGCCATCCCCGCGTCGCGTGGCCGGTTCCGTCGTGCAGGTCTGCGGCGCAAACCGCGGCACCGGTTTGGCGATCGAGGAACTGCCCGTCGATTGCCGATCCGAGGACACGCTGTAGCCGCCAGCACTCGCTTTCCATCGTATTCGCAAAAACACAGGAACCCCATGAGCAGGATCATTCCAGACCCGATCGCCAACAGCGCAACACCACTGCCCACCGAGGCCGAGGTCGTCATCATCGGCGGCGGCATCATCGGTGTGTGCACGGCGCTGTATCTCGCGCAGCAGAACGTGCGCGTCGTCGTCTGCGAGAAAGGACTGATCGGTGCGGAACAATCGGCGCGCAACTGGGGCTGGGTACGTCAGATGGGCCGTGATCCGGCGGAAATTCCGCTGTCGATCGAGAGCCTGCGACTGTGGCACGAACTCAAGCCGAAGTACGGCGCCGAAACCGGCCTGCGTCAGACCGGCATCACCTATCTGTGCCGCAACGAAGCGCAGATGGCCGAGTACCGCGAATGGATCGGGCACGCCAGGGAATACGGCATCGATACGGTGCTGTTCGGGAAGAACGATCTCGCGCAATATGTCCCCGGCTGTTCCACCACATTCGCGGGCGGAATGCACACGGCAACCGACGGACGAGCGGAGCCGCTGATGGCGGCACCCGCGATCGCGCATGCCGCGCAAAGAGCGGGAGCGCATATCGCGACGCGTTGTGCGGTGCGCGGCATCCAGCGCGAAGCGGGGCGCGTGAGCGGTGTGGTCACCGAGCACGGCGAGATCCGCTGCTCGTCGGTCGTGCTGGCGGGCGGCGCGTGGTCGCGCCTGTTCGCGGGCTCGTTCGGCCTCGAGTTGCCGCAACTCAAGGTGCTCGGCAGCGCCGCGCGCATCAGCGACGTCAACGGCCCCACCGCGATGCCTGTCGGTGCCGACAACTTCTCGTTCCGCCAGCGGCTCGACGGCGGCTACACGATCGCCATGCGCAACTCGACGCTAGTGCCGATCGTGCCGGACAGCTTCCGGCTCTTCCCGGAATACTGGTCGCGTTTCCGCCGCAACCGCGCCGATCTGAAGCTGCGTCTCGACAGGCAGTTCATCGACGAGTGGCGTACGCCGCGCCAGTGGGCACTCGATGCGATCACGCCGTTCGAGAAGCATCGCATCCTCGATCCCAAACCGTCCGAGGCGGTGATCCGCAACGGCCTCGCGAACCTGGCCAAGGCATTCCCGGCATTTGCGAACGCCCGCATCCTGCAGATGTGGGGCGGCATGATCGATGTGACGCCCGATGCGGTGCCGATCATTGGACCTCTCGCCGCACTGCCCGGCTTCTTCATCGCAACCGGGTTTTCCGGGCACGGCTTCGGCCTCGGCCCCGGCGCCGGCAAGCTGATGGCGCAACTGGTGACGAACGAAACGCCGCTGGTCGATCCGGCGCCGTTCCGCTTCGAACGATTCGCGCGTTTTTCAGCTGCCGGTTTGATGGCGGCTTAACCTCTCTGACTCAGGAAGCAATCACATGGCTTGGCGAATAGGAGTTGATTCAGGCGGCACCTTCACCGACGTCTGCATGTTCGACGATGCGAGTGGCCGCGTGCAGATATGGAAAGTACCGTCGACGCCGGCCGACCCTTCGCTCGGCATCGCCAACGGCGTGACCGAGGGGCTTGGAACCGTTGACGCGCAGGCACAGGATATCGGCTTTCTCGGCCACGGCACGACCGTCGCGACCAATGCGCTGATCGAACTGCGCGGCGTGAAGACCGGCCTCGTCGTCACCGACGGCTTTCGCGATCTGCTCGAAATCGGCCGTCAGAAGCGCCCGAGTCTGTACGACATGTACGCGGAAAAACCGCAAGCTCTCGTCACGCGAGATTTGCGTCTCGAAGTCAAGGAGCGGCTGCGCGCGAACGGCGAAATCGAACTGGAACTCGACGAAGAAGGTCTGCGCGCCGCCGCGCGCAAGATGGCCGACGAGGATGTCAAGGCGGTCGCCGTCTGCTTTCTGTACGGATTCCTGAACACGAAGCACGAGCGCCGTGCGCTGGAAATCGTTCGCGAGATCCTGCCCGATGTGTTCATTTGCGCATCCCATCAGATCGCGCCGGAATTCCGCGAATACGAACGGTTGTCGACCACGGTCGTCAACGCGTATCTCGGCCCGATCATGAAGAAGTATATCCAGCGCCTCCAGCATCGCTTCGAGGATCTGGGTTTGCGCGTCGCGCCACAACTCACGCAATCCAACGGCGGCGTCATCGGCTTCGACACGGCCGCCGAACTGCCGGTGCGCACGGTCCTCTCCGGGCCGAGCACGGGTGTGGTCGCGGCGCAGGAAATCGGCAATCTCGCGGGCTTTCCGAATCTGATCACGTTCGACGTGGGCGGCACGAGCAGCGACGTCGCGCTGCTGCAAGGCGGCCAGTGCGCGCTGACCGGCGAAGCGAATGTGCACGGCTATCCGATCAAGGCGCCGATGCTCGACATCCATACGGTGGGTGCGGGCGGCGGCTCGATCGCTTATGTGGACAGCGGCGGCCTGCTGAAAGTCGGCCCGCGCAGCGCCGGCGCCGACCCCGGCCCGGTCTGCTATGGCCGCGGCAACAGCGAGCCGACCGTGACCGACGCGAACATCGTGCTGCAGACGCTCAATCCAGTCGAGATTCTCGGCGGACGCATGAAGGTGCGCCGCGACCTCGCGCTCGATGCGATGCAGAAGCTCGCGGATCAGCTCGGCATCGGCGTGATGGAGACCGCGCAGGGCATCGTCTCGGTGGTGACCGCGAACATGGCCAAGGCGATTCGCGTAATCAGCGTGCAGCGCGGCCACGACCCGCGCGACTACACGCTGATGGCATTCGGCGGCGCCGGACCGCTGCACGCGGCGCGTCTCGCGCAGGAACTCGACATGACGCGCATCATCGTGCCGCTCACGCCGGGTGCGTTGTGTGCACTCGGTCTGCTGCTCACCGACCTGCGCGCCGACTTCGCCCTGTCGCGCGTGCGGCGGCTCGACGCGGCGTCGCTCGATGCGCTCGAAGCCGGCTATGCGGAACTCGACACGCAGGCTCAGGGCTGGTTTGCACGCGAAGGCATCGAGTCCGATCGCCAGTCGATCACACGCACCGCCGACATGCGCTATCACGGCCAGAACTACGAGCTATCGGTGCCGGTGCCGCCGGGACTGATCACCCAGGCCACGCTCGACCTGCTCGCGAGCGGCTTCGAAAACGCACACCGGCAGCGCTTCGGCTTCGTTGCCGAGGGCGAAACGATCCAGCTCGTCACACTGCGTGTCGAGGCCGTCGGGCGTGTCGCCAAGGCGCAGTTCACGCCCGCGCCGGCGGTGGGTCCGGATGCGAGCCATGCGCAGATCGGCCGGCGCGAGGTCTACATGGCCGAGGCCGCGGCATTCGTCGATTGTCCGGTCTACAGCCGCGACAAGCTCGCGTCGGGCAATACCTTCACGGGCCCGGCCATCGTCGAGCAGATGGACGCCACGACCGTTGTGCTGCCGAACATGCGCGCGAGCGTCGACCCCTATCTGAATCTGATTCTGGAAATGCAGAAATGAACACGACCCTGTCTATCGATCCGATCACGGTGGAAGTCGTTGGCAGCGCACTCGCGTCGATCACCGAGGAAATGGGCGAAGCGCTGGTGCGCTCGAGCTACTCGACCAACATCAAGGAACGCCGCGACTGCTCGACCGCGATCTTCGACCGTTCGGGGAACACGCTGTGCCAGGCCGAGCACATCCCGATGCACCTGGGCAGCTTTCTCGAGACCGTGCCGCACATCATGAAGCGCTTTCCGCTCGCGGACATCCGTCCGGGCGACGTGTTCATCGGCAACGATGCGTACGAAGGCGGCGGCACGCACCTGCCGGACATCGTGCTTGCCGAGCCAGTGTTCTTCGAAGACCAGTTGATTGCGTGGGCGATCAACACCGCGCACCACGCCGACTTCGCCGATCGCGGCCACGCGCACATCTATCAGGAAGGCCTGCGTATCCCGCCTGTCAGGCTTTATCGCGAAGGCGTATTGCAGAAGGATGTGCAGGAACTGATCCTGCTGAACTGCCAGGTGCCGCACGAACGGCTGTCGGATCTGCGCGCGCAGATGGCCGCCAACCGCGTCGGCGTGCAGCGCCTGCAGGCATTGTGCGGGAAATACGGCACCGAGCGCATCCTGCGCGCCGGCGAGGCACTGCAGGACTACGCCGAGCGCAAGATGCGCGCCGGCATCGCGGCGATTCCCGACGGCACCTATCGCTTCACCGACCGCTTCGACAGCCTGCACTTCGAAGGCTCGCTCGACCTGAGTGTGGCCATCACCATCAAGGGCGACTCGATGCATCTTGCCTTCGACGCGCCGCCGCAGATGCGCAACGCGCTGAATGTCATCTACACCGGCCTGCTGGCTACCTGCTACTACGCGGTGAAGGCGATCATCGATCCGACCATCCTGCCGAATGCGGGTCTCGCGCGGCCGATCAGCGTCGAGGCACCGAAAGGGTCGCTGCTCAACTGCGAGCATCCGGCGGCGGTCAACAGCCGGCTGTCCGCGTGCCAGCGCGTGTCGGACATGATCTACGGCGCACTCGCGCAGGCGCTGCCGAACAAGGTGATGGCGGCCGGCAACGGCTGCTGCGCCGCGGCGGTGTTCAGCGGCAGCACCGATAACGGCGAACTCTGGGTCTATCTGGAGACGATCGGCGGCGGCGGCGGCGCGCGGCCCACCGCCGACGGCCTGAGCGGCATTCACGTGCATCTGACCAACACGTCGAACCTCCCCGTCGAGGCACTCGAACAGGAATATCCGCTGACGCTGCTGCGCTACGAACTCGTCAACGATTCGGCAGGCGCCGGCACCTGGCGCGGCGGCATGGGGCTGCGCCGCGTGTATCGCGCCGAACGCGCTTGCCAGATCAACGTCGAGACGTCGCGGCTGGGCTCGCAACCGTGGGGCCTCGAAGGCGGCGGCGCGGCGCAAGGCTCGTCGTGCAGCGTCAACGGCGCGCCGCTGGCGGGCAAAACGACGCCGCTGAAGCGCGGCGACATCGTCGAGATCCTGACGCCGGGCGGCGGCGGCTACGGTCCGCCGCAAGCACGCAAGCCCGAAGACCTGCGGCGCGATCTCGTCGAGCAGCGCATTTCCGATGCCTTCGCGCGGCGCGAGTATGGCGAACTCGCACTACAGACGCAGTGATCCGTATCGCTCTTCGAAGCAACCTTCCCTTCATGGAGACTTTTTAGATGGCTGAGCTACAGGTGCAGAAACTGAAGTCAGGCAGCGTGTACGAAGACAAAAACAGCTACTCGCGCGCCGTGGTGGTCGACAACTGGGTGTTGGTCGCGAACACCGCGGGCCGTCACTACCGCACGCGTGAAATCTCGAAGGACCCGGCCGAGCAGACGCTGCAATGCTTCGCCAACATCGAAGGTGCGCTGAAGGCGGTCGGCGCGAGTCTCGCCGACGTGGTGCGCTCGCGTATCGCGATACCGAACCTCGACCATAAGGAAGCCGTGATGGCGGTCGTCTCGGAGAAATTCAAGGACATCGATCCGGCCGCGACCATCACCGCGACGCCGCTCGCGGGCACGGAATATCTGGTCGAAATCGAAGTCACCGCGTATCGCGGCGCAGGCGCGGCGCGCACCGAGAAAATGCGCGTAAGCCTGTAACGGATGTCCCGGCCCGGCGTTCCGCGAGCAGCTTGCGCGGGGGCCGGAAAGCGGCGCGCACTGGCCTCGCCTGGCCGGCCAGTTCGCGTTATCACTTCGTGTATCCTCCGAGGACTTTAGGCGATGCTTCAGGAGAAAGGAAGATGACGAAGATGACGGCCAACGGCAAAAAGGAGCCTGAAACGCAGTCCGACGGCATGCCGGAGGACATGATTCAGGCAGAGCGTCAGCAACGCATGATCGACTGGTTCGAGCAGAACGTCGGCGGGTCGAATCAGGAATTGTCGCGCCTGTTCAATGCATCGGTGTCGACCATCCGGCGCGATCTCGACGCGCTCGCCGCGCGTGGCGTGGTCCGGCGTACGCACGGCGGCGCAGTGCGTATCCGCCAGCGCTCGACCTACGAGCCGAGCGTCGACGAAGCGCGCTACACGGCGTCGGAAGAGAAACGCGCGATCGCAGTCGAAGCGGCGAAACGGCTCTCCGAGGACCAGAGCATTCTGATCGATACCGGTTCGACGATGCACGAGTTTGCGCAAGTGGTCGGCGAACTCAACATCTCGTTGACCGTGGTGACCTGCGATCTGATGGTCGCGAGCCTGCTGACGCGCAAGCCGCACGTAAAGCTGATCGTACCGGGCGGCCAGTGCCGGCCGCGCGCGTACACGCTGCTCGGCGAGCCGGGCATGTCGTTTTTGCATGACATGCGGGTCGACCAGTGCTTTCTGTCGGCGCAAGCGGTCGACTACGAATGCGTGTCGGACACGTCCCTTGAACTGGTCACGCTCAAGCGGGCGATGATCCGCGCCGCGAGCAAGACCACGCTCATGATCGACAGCAGCCGGTTCGCGGGACGTGCGATCCACGGTATCGCAGACGTTGCCGACATCAACGAAATCATCACCGACGACGGTCTTGCGGACAACGAGTTCCAGCAATACCGGCAGTTGGGCGTGAAGGTGACGCGCGTGCAGCTCGACGACGCGGCGTCCGACCTCGCCGGTGATTCCCCACCCGGTCCGCCATGAAGATCACGCAAGTCGATATCTATCTCGCTCGCAGCGGCAAGCTGCATCCGATCATCGTCGAGGTCAGCACCGACGAAGGGATTAACGGCATCGGCGAAGCGGGCGTGGCCTACGGACGCGGCGCCCATGCCGCCGCAGGCATGCTGAAGGATCTCGCACCCGATCTGATCGGCCGTGATCCCGCTCGTATCGAAGCATTTTCGACACACGTATACGACCATACGTTCTGGGCCAAGGGCGGCGGCACCATCGTGTTCGCCGCGTTGAGCGCACTGGAGCAGGCGCTTTGGGACATCAAGGGTCGCGCGTGCGGCCTGCCGGTCTATCAATTGCTCGGCGGCGCAGTCAATGATCGCATTCGCTGCTATGCAAACGGCTGGTACGAAGCCGCGCAGACACCCGACGAATTCGCCCGGGCCACCGAGCGTCCGCTCGCCGACGGCTACACAGCGCTCAAGTTCTATCCGCTCGGCCAGATGCTTGGCGTGAACATGCGCCACGTCAGCCAGCGCTCCATTACACGCGAGCAGGCCGATCTCGCGGTAGCACGCGTGAAAGCGGTACGCGAAGCGATCGGTCCGGATGTCGACCTGATGCTCGATTTGAGCGGCGGACTGAGCGCCGCCGAAGCAGCGAGGCTGTGCAACCGCTTCGAGCCGTACGACATTCAGTTCGTCGAAGAACCCACTGATCCGTCCGATGCCGATGCCATGGCGTGGGTCGCCGCGCGCACGTCGATTCCGCTCGCAGCGGGCGAACGCAACTATGGACGCCACCAGATGCGTGCGCTCATCGAGACGCGCGCGGTCGACATCGTCCAGCCGGACCCGTGCAACACGGGCGGCATCATGGAAACCAAGAAGATCGCCGCCATGGCCGAAGCATTCGGAATGCGCGTCGCGCCGCATGTGTGCGGCAGTCCGCTCGCGACCCAGGTCGCCCGGCATCTGGCGATCAACCTGCCGAATATATCGATGCTCGAGCTGTATCCGTATTTCCGCTTTCACGACGGCTACATCGACACGGTGCGCGATGCGCCGGAGGCGTCGGTCAAGGAGGGCTACCTGAGTCCGCCCGAAGGACCCGGGCTCGGCGCCGAACTCAATCGCGACGCACTCGCGCCATTCCTGTGTGAACGCATCGGCGGCCCATCGCGCTGAGCGGCCGCGGCGGCAACCCGGTCGAAGTACAAGACAACCGAATAGATAACCTGGAGAGAGACAATGAAAGATCCGCATGCGATACATCAATCACTGCAATTCCAGCCGTCACCAACCGATCTCACACGGATAGCGGGTTCGCAACAGCGCCGCGTGGTGATAGCGTCGGCGCTCGGATGGGGACTCGATGGCTTCGATCACACGATGTTTGCGCTCGCGCTCGGCGCAATCCTGACGACGCTGCATCTCTCAGTCGGCGTGGGCGGCACGATTTCGACGGCAAGCCTCGTCGCATCGGCCATCGGCGGGCTGTTCGGCGGCGCGTTCGCGGATCGCTACGGACGCGTTCGCGTGCTGGTGTGGGTGGTAGTCGGCTTCAGCATATTCACCGCGTTGACTGCAACCGCGCAGAATGCCACGCAGCTGGTGCTGTGGCGAACGCTCGAAGGACTGTGCTTCGGCGCCGAGTGGCCCGTGGGTGTCGCGTTGCTGTCGGAGTACACCGCCGACGAGCGCCGCGGCCGGATGATGGCGGTGATGCAAAGCGCGTATGCGATCGGCTGGGCGTTGTCGACGATTGCCTACTTCGTGATGTTCTCGATCATGCCGGCCGACGTCGCGTGGCGCTGGCTCTTCGTGCTCGGCCTCCTGCCGGCGATTGCGATCTTCGTTGCACGGCGCGGCATTCATGAACGCCGATCGGGGAATGGCCGCTCGGAGCAAGCGGCGCTCGCCTCGATCGGACGCCTCTTTCATCGCGATCTGCGCCGCGTGACGATGTTCTCGACGATTTTCATGGTCGGCGGTCACGGCACCTACTATTCGATCGTCACATTCCTGCCGCTCTATCTCGGGACCGAACGCGGCCTGCACGTCGCCGGCACGACGACGTTCATGCTCATCCAGATTCTCGGCGGCTTCATCGGGTATGTGTCAGTCGGCTGGTTTCACGACCGCTTCGGCCGCCGCCCGACGCAAACCGCAACGATCCTCTTTTCGATGATTGCGATCGCCGCCTTTCTCTACCTGCCGGTCCAATCGCTCACGACCGGCTATGTGCTGGTGTTCCTGGTCGGCGCGAGCATCTCGTCATGCGCCGGCGGGCTCGGCGCGATCCTGTCCGAGCAGTTTCCGGGCGCGGTGCGCGGCGCGGGGATCGGCTTCGCCTACAACGTCGGGCGTGGTATCGCGTCGTTCGGTCCGATGCTGATCGGCTTCATGGCAAAACAGCACGGCCTCGGCTGGTCGATGATGGTCGTCGCGGTCGCGTGCGCGGTACTGTCGAGCGCGGCACTCTGGGCACTGAGCGAAACGCTCGGATTGAAGATTTCGGAACTGGACAAGAATTTCAAGTGAGTTCGTTGCAGAGGTTTTATACATCTGCCGCAATATTCTCAACAATATGTACCTCTAATTATTTATGGAGACAACATGAGTCCTGCCGTGCCGACCCATCAACACTACATCGACGGCGCCTTCGTGCCGGCTAATGAACATCTCGATGTCGTCAATCCCGCAGATGGCGCCCTGCTCTCGCGCGTACCGGTGGCTAACGCCGCACAAGTGGCGCTAGCCGTGGACGCCGCTCGCCGCGCCCAGCCCGCCTGGGCGAAACGCACGCCGCTCGATCGCGCGAGCTTTCTGCGGCGGATCGCAACCAAAGTACGCGAGCACGCGCCACACCTTGCGCGCACCATCATGCTCGAGCAGGGCAAGATTCTCGGCCTCGCCGAAGTCGAAGTGAATTTCACCGCCGACTATCTCGACTACATGGCTGAGTGGGCGCGCCGCATCGAAGGCGAGATTGTCACGAGCGACCGTCCGGGTGAAAACATATTCCTGTTCCGCAAACCCATGGGGGTCGTCGCGGGCATCCTGCCGTGGAACTTTCCGTTCTTCCTCATTGCGCGAAAAATGGCGCCGGCGCTCCTGACCGGCAACACCATCGTCATCAAGCCGAGCGAGGAAACGCCGAACAACTGCTTCGAATTCGCGCGACTCGTCGCCGAAACCGATTTGCCGCCGGGCGTCTTCAACGTGGTGAGCGGCGCGGGCGAGGTCGGCGCCGCACTCGCTGCGAGCGATCGCATCGACATGGTGAGCTTTACCGGCAGCGTACCGACGGGCGCGAAAATCATGGCGGCGGCCGCGGGCAACCTCACCAAGGTCAACCTGGAACTAGGCGGCAAGGCACCGGCCATTGTGCTGGCCGACGCGGACCTCGATCTCGCGGTCAAGGCGATTCACGCATCGCGCGTCATCAACACGGGGCAGGTGTGCAACTGCGCGGAACGCGTCTACGTGGAGCGCGCCGTGGCCCCGGCGTTCATCGACAGGATCACGTCCGCGATGGCGGCGACACGCTATGGCGATCCCGGCAAGGATAACGGGCTCGACATGGGCCCGCTCATCAATGCCCGCGCGCTGGAGAACGTAACAGCGAAGGTCCGCACGGCTATAGCGCAGGGCGCGACGGCAACCACCGGCGGCGCAATCGCCGAGCGCGCGTCGGGCTATCACTATCAACCGACCGTACTAGTCGATTGCCGCGCCGACATGAACATCATGCGCGAGGAAATCTTCGGGCCGGTGCTGCCGATCCAGATCGTCGACGGACTCGACGAGGCGATCGCCCTGGCGAACGATTCAGCTTACGGGCTGACATCCTCGATCTACACGCGCAGCCTCTCGCATGCAATGCAGGCGAGCCGCGAACTCGACTTTGGCGAAACCTACGTCAATCGCGAGAATTTCGAAGCGATGCAAGGCTTTCACGCGGGCGTGCGCCGCTCGGGTATTGGCGGTGCGGACGGCAAGCATGGTCTGTACGAGTACACGCACACGCACGCCGTCTACATGCAGGCATAAAGCGGCGCCAGTGGGATATCGCCCGTGAGGGGCTATCCGCCGGCAAACACATGCTCGAAACAGCACACGCAGCATGTGTCCCGTCAGTTTATTCCGGATAACGAATAAAAGCGTTTCTAACAACCGTATCAAGATTTGGAGGAAATCAATGAAAAAGGTCGTGATGATGTTGGCATGCGGGGCGGCTGCGAGTCTCGCACACGCGCAAAGCTCCGTCACGCTATATGGCGTCGTGGACGAGGGCCTCCAGTACACGAACAATCAGGGCGGCAAATCGTCGTGGGCCATGTCGCAAGGCGGTCTCGGCAGCAGCAAGTGGGGGCTCACCGGCACCGAAGATCTGGGCGGCGGACTGCATGCCTTTTTCAAGCTGGAAAACGGCTTCAATCCGAGCAACGGCGCGCTCGGCAATAACGGCGCTCTGTTCGGGCGGATGGCCTACGTTGGCGTGGGCAGCGACCAGTACGGACAGATCCGGCTCGGCAAACAGTACGACCTGCTGTTTGAAAGCCTTGTGCCGCTGTCGGCGGCGGGCAAATTTGCGGGCGGCCTCGGCGCGCACGCCGGCGACGTCGACAACGTATGGGGCGACTTCAACCTCAACAACGCGGTCAAGTATCTTTCGCCGACACTCGCGGGCTTCCAGTTCGGTGCGGCCTACGCATTCGGCAACGTCGCGGGATCGATGGGCCGCAATCAGGTCGTCAACTTCTCGCTCACCTATGGCAATGGACCGCTTTCCGTAGCGGCGGCCTACATCAAGGTGAACAATCCGGCGACGGCAGTGTGGAACGCGAGCACGCCGCCGGTCGCGAACGAGGCATTCGCGAATCCGCTGACGACGCCGATCTACCGCGGCTATGCGAGCGCATCTTCGCTACAGATCGCGGGCGGTGGAGCGAAGTACCAGTTCGGCGCATCGAACTTTGGGCTGTTGTACACGAACGCACAGTTCCACGATGCCGTCGTCACCACGACGACACCACTCGGCGGCAACGCGCACTTCGACACGCTGGAAGGCAACTACACCTTCAACGTGACGCCGGCGCTGCTGCTCGGCGCCGCCTACAGCTACACGTGGGCAGGCGACGCGCATTACGGCCAGTTGAACCTGGGCTCGACCTATCTGCTTTCAAAGCGCACGCTGCTTTACGTGAGCGGCGTATGGCAGCACGCGAGCGGGACGAATTCGGTGGGTACCGAGGCCGTGGCGGCCAACAACAACATCACGCCATCGGACACGCCTAACCAGGTCGTGGTGCGCGTGGGCATCCGCCACAGCTTCTAGAGCGCATGGGGCTCGCGCTCGCATCCGCTATCTGGCTTCGAACCGTTCGCGCGGGCGAGACGCAACGGCATCGGTGAAACTCATCGATGCCGATTCGAACCAGGCACACCCTCGCCGGAGCGCCACTCTCACCACGACGCTCCGGCCTCCTCCTCACGCAGGAACCCGCGCGATCAGAAGAACCCGAGCGCCTCCGCCTGATAGCTGACGAGCAGGCACTTCGTCTGCTGGTAGTTCGACAGCGCGGCCCTGTGCGTCTCGCGCCCGATGCCCGACTGCTTGTAGCCGCCGAACGCCGCATGCGCCGGATACAGGTGATAGCAGTTCGTCCACACGCGGCCCGCCTCGATCTCGCGGCCCATGCGATACGCGCGCGTGCCGTTGCGCGTCCACACGCCCGCGCCGAGACCATAGAACGTGTCGTTCGCCAGTTCGATCGCCTCCTGCTCGTCCTTGAACGTCATCACCGACGCGACCGGCCCGAAGATCTCCTCCTGGAACACGCGCATCCGGTTATTGCCGAGCAGCATGGTCGGCTTCACATAGAAGCCGGTGCCGAGTTCCGCGACAGGCGCGGTGCGCTCGCCGCCCGTCAGGCACTGCGCGCCCTCGTCGCGGCCGATGTCGATGTACGAGAGGATCTTGTCGAGCTGCTGCTGCGACGCCTGCGCGCCGATCATCGTCTGCATATCGAGCGGATGGCCGGCCTTGATACGCTCGACGCGCGCGATTGCCTTCTCGATGAAGCGCTCGTAGATCGACTCCTGAATCAGCACGCGCGACGGACACGTACACACTTCGCCCTGATTCAGCGCGAACATCGCGAGTCCTTCGAGCGCTTTGTCGAGGAACGCATCGTCCTGATCCAGCACGTCGGCGAAGAAGATATTCGGGCTCTTGCCGCCGAGTTCGACCGTCGACGGAATCAGATTGTCGGCCGCTGCACGCAGGATGTGTTTGCCCACCGGCGTCGACCCGGTAAACGCGATCTTCGCGATCCGCTTGCTGGTTGCCAGCCGTTCGCCCGCTTCCCTGCCGAAGCCGTTCACGATGTTGATCACGCCCGGCGGGAACAGCTCGCCAATCAGTTCCATCAGCACGAGCACCGAGGCGGGCGTCTGCTCGGCCGGCTTCATCACGACGCAGCAGCCGGCGGCGAGCGCCGGCGCAAGCTTCCAGGCCGCCATCAGCAGCGGAAAATTCCACGGAATGATCTGGCCGACGACGCCGAGCGGCTCGTGGAAGTGATATGCGACCGTGTTGTCGTCGATCTCGGAGATCCCGCCTTCCTGCGCGCGGATGCAGCCGGCGAAATAGCGGAAGTGGTCGACCGCGAGCGGGAGGTCGGCAGCCATGGTCTCGCGCAGCGGTTTGCCGTTGTCGATCGTCTCCGCGACCGCGAGCAGCTTCAGGTTCTTCTCCATCCGGTCGGCGGCGGCGAGCAGCAGGTTCGAGCGCTCCGCCGCGGACGTCTTGCCCCATTTGCGCCGCGCCGCATGCGCCGCATCGAGCGCCAATTCGACGTCCTCGCCGCGCGAGCGCGGTACGCGGCAGAACGGCTGGCCGTTAATCGGCGACACGTTCTCGAAGTATTCGCCGTTGGCAGGCGGCACCCATCGACCGCCGATGTAGTTGTCGTACTGCCGGCGATACGGATAGTCGACGTCGAGGCCGAGTTGCTTCAAATCAAAGGGATTCATGGTGTGTCTCCGGTTGATGATGCTGATTTGACGGATGCCATATCACGTGTCTCCATTGGACGGTTGGCACAGGAAAGCGGGACTGCATTTAATCGCCTTTATCGACGGGCGGCGGCGTCGCCATCACGCTCGCGCGCAGCGCCGACATGACCGAGTCGATCAGCCCATCGGACGGCACCACACCGGTTCGGGAAAGCGCCTCCTGTACGCTGACCACACGCCGCGCGTCATAGCGCCGTCCGCTTTCGATGGCCTGCTCGAAAGCATTGGCCCGCTGGTTGATCTCCTCCGGATCGGCGCTGACCAGCAACACCGCATGGGCCAACACGGCATGCCGCGACGCATGCGAACCCGCGTCCGAGCGCACTCCGCGCCAGTATTGCGCGGTACCGGCAAGCTTTCGTGCATCGTCCGGCGGCCCCCAGGCCAGGTTGAAGCGTCCGTCGCAGAATGAGCCTTGCACCGCCTGCCAATGTGTCTGAAGCCCCAACGTGCCGAGCGCCTCGCGCAGGATTTCGCATAGATGCCGATACACCCCGTCGGAAAGCGCGCCCACGGTGCCCCGCACCAGGTAGGCCAGGCTCAGGTTGAGAATGCCGGGCCCCTGCGGTACCAGCCCGCCGCCCGACATGCGCAGAAAAACCGGGCACCCGTGCCGCGCGAATTCGGCGCGAGCGCTCTCCAGAGCGGCGAAGCGCCGATAACTGCGCGGCACCACCAGCGACAGCGGGGCCTGCCACAGGTGCGCGACGCACCGGCCCGTCTCGGCCAGCTGCAGCAGCGCCGTCTCCGCGACGAGGGGGTCCGCGGCATCGGCATCGGCATCGGCATCGAAGTCGACGATGTCAAATGGCATAGGCTCACGAAGGATCACGAAAACTCGCAAAAGCTCAGATCGGCAAATATGCCCTTCTCGCAGAGAAGCACCGACTCACTTCAGTCTGGGCTGAACGATGATTTTCACGGCCGACTCATTGTTGTGGATCAGGGTCTCGAATCCTTGCGAAATCAGTTCGTCTAACTGAATGCGCTGGGTGATGAACGGCGCCAGATCGATCTTGCCGTCCTCCACCAGCTTGATGGTTTCCTGATGGTCGTTGCAATACGCGATCGTGCCGCGCACGTCCAGTTCCTTCATGACCACGCTGTGCACGTTGATCGTGGCCGGATGGCTCCAGATCGACACGATCACCACCACGCCGGACGCAGCGGTCGCGGCCACCAGCGTGTCCAGCACCTTGTTCACGCTGGAGCATTCGAACGCCACGTCCACACCCTTACCGCCCGTGATCTTCATGACTTCCGCAACCACCTCCCCTTCGGTCGGGTCCAGGATGTAATCGGCAACGCCGGATTCGCGGGCTTTTTCCTTGCGCGCCGCACTCAGCTCCGTCACGATGACGCGCAGACCCTTGGCTTTCAGAATCGCCGACAGCAACAGACCAATCGGGCCCGCGCCGCCGACCAGCGCGACATCGCCAGCCTTGGCGCCGCTGCGGGTGAAGGCATGGTGCCCCACCGACAAGGGTTCGATCAGCGCCGCCTGATCGAGCGGAATAGCGTTGGAAACCGGATGCACCCAGCGGCGTTTGACCGCAATCTTTTCGGACAGGCCGCCGCCACGGCCCCCCAGGCCGATGAAATTCATGTTCTTCGACAGGTGATACTTGTCGCCCGGCCCGGTCGGCACGTCGTCGGCCACGATGTAGGGCTCCACCACCACATGCTGGCCGACTTCGATATCGGTCACGCCGTCACCCACGGCATACACCACGCCGGAAAACTCATGCCCCATGGTGATGGGAGCGGACTCCCCGGAGATCGGATGCGGATGGCCGCAAGGCGGAATGAAAATCGGCCCCTCCATGAATTCGTGCAGATCCGTGCCGCAGATACCGCACCAGGCCACGTCGATGCCAACGGTGCCCGGCGCCACGACAGGCTCGGGGATGTCTTCGATGCGGATGTCGCCGCGATCATAAAAACGTGCTGCTTTCATGGTTCGGATTCCCTGGTTGGTTCTGCATGACATGAGGTGATCCAGGACGCCTCGCCTCCTGCTGCGCCTGCGCCACAGGATCGAGGCGTCCTGGAGATCGGCTGGCTTGCCTTGAGATGCCGTGCCCGGCACGGCATTCGGAAGGAGCGTCGTCGCCAACGCACGCCGGCCTGCTTCACGGGTTCAGATGCCGGCGCAGCAGTGCATTCACCTCGTTGGCCTTCTCCATCTGCGGCATATGGCCGGCGCCGTCCAGCAGTTCCACCGTCGCGCCGGCGGGCGCGGCCCTGGCATGGCTGCTCGGAATGACCTGATCCTCGCGGCCCCAGATCACCAGCACCGGCTTGCCGAAGCTGCCCAGCGCCTTGCCGGGCTGTTCGCTCTGCCTGCCGCCGCCGAACAGCTGGGTACCCAGCGCGCCGAGCGCTTCGGTCACGCCGTCCAGGCGCTTGTACTTGAGCAGGTCGTCCAGCAGCTGGCGGCTCACCAGCGCGGGGTCGGCGAACAGCAGCTCGGCCACGGGCTTCAGTTCGCGGCGCGAATCGGTACGCACGAAGCCGTCGGTATAGCCGGCGTTGACCTCGTCGCCGAAGCCGGCGCTGTCGATCAGCGCCAGCGAGGCCGCCTTCTGCGGCGCGTCCACGGCGATCTGCGCGGCGACGCCGCCACCCATCGAGTGGCCGACCAGGTGCGCCGACGTCACGCCGATGACCTCCATGAACTTGCCGACGAAAGCCGCCTGCGCCTTGAGCGTGGTGCCGGCCAGCTTGATCGCGGACTGCCCGTGCGCCGGCAGGTCCAGCGCGATCACCGGATGCTTCTCGGCCACCGCGTCGAGGTTGAACAGCCAGTTGTTCAGGTCGCCGCCGAAGCCGTGGATAAAGAGCACCGGCGTGCCCGACGCCGGCCCGCGACGCGCGTAGCGCACGCGAATGCCGTCCACCTCCGCATAGTCGAACGCCGGGCCGGCGTCTTCGTCGTCGCTGTCGGCGGCCGGCACCTCGAACGCGGCGACGTAGGCGTCGATGTCCGCATCGCTCACGTCCGGCTCCGCCAGCACGCCGAGCAGCGCCTTGACCGGCAGCGTCTCGCCGCTTTGCGCGACGATGCGGCGCAGCAGTCCGGCATCGGCGGCTTCCACCGCGTTGGAAATCTTGTCGGTATCCACGTCGACCAGCGCCGTGCCGACTTCGATGCGCTCGCCTTCCCGGACCAGCCAGTCCTGCACGGTACCTTCGCGCATCTCGAGCCCCCACTTGGGCATCACGATCGGGGTTATCGCAGCCATCAGTTCTTCCCTCCTTGCATCGTGCGGCGCGCCGCCTCCGCGATCTGCGCGGCGCTCGGGATGTACAGGTCTTCCAGCGCGGGCGAGAACGGCACCGGCGTATGCGGCGGGCAGACCATCTCGATGCCGGCCTTGAGCGCGCCGAACGCGCGCTGCGCGACCTGCGCCGAAATGTCGGTGGCGATATTGCAGCGCGGGCTGGCCTCGTCCACCACCACCAGACGGCCGGTGTTCTCGACCGTTTCCAGCACGGTGTCGATATCGAGCGGCGACAGCGTGCGCAGATCGACGATCTCGGCCTCGATGCCTTCCCTGGCCAGCGTCGCGGCGGCTTCCAATGCCCGATGCACCATCAGGCCGTAGGTGACGATCGATACGTGCTTGCCGTCGCGCACGATGTTGGCCTCGCCGAAGGGGACCGTATACGAGTTCTCCGGCACTTCGCCTTCGAAGCCGTACAGGTTCTTGTGCTCGCAGAAGATCACCGGATCGTTGTCGCGGATGGCCTGGATCAGCAGCCCCTTGGTGTCGTAGGGCGTGGACGGGCACACCACCTTGAGGCCGGGGATGTGCGTGAACAACGGCGTCAGCATCTGGCTGTGCTGGGCGGCGGCCCGAAAGCCGGCGCCGACCATCGCGCGGATCACGACCGGCGTTTCGGCCTTGCCGCCGAACATGTAGCGAAACTTCGCGGCCTGGTTGTAGATCTGGTCGAAGCACACGCCCATGAAGTCGATGAACATCAGCTCGGCGATCGGCCGCATGCCGCACGCGGCCGCGCCGATCGCCGCGCCTATGTAGGCGGACTCGGACAGCGGCGTGTCGAGCAGGCGATCGCCGTGCTTGGCGTACAAGCCCTTGGTCACGCCGAGCACGCCGCCCCACGCGTCCTTTTCGCCATTCGCGCCGGCACCGCCGACGATGTCCTCGCCCAACATGATGACGCTCGGGTCGCGGGTCATCTCCTGGTCGATCGCCTCGTTGATCGCCAGCTTCATGCTCAGTTTGCGGGCCATGGTCAAGTCTCCTGATTGAATGATGGGATCGGTCGTCGCAAAGTGCTTTCAATAGCTGACGTAGACGTCCGCGAGCAGGTCCTCGGGGCCCGGCAGCGGCGCCGCCTTGGCCTCCACGACCGAATGCTCGATCAGCGCCGCGACCTCGCGATCGATCGCCTCCAGCTCATCGCGCGTAATCACCTCCGCGCGCGTCACCACCTGCGCGAACTTCCTGATGCAGTCCTTATTGCCGCGAATCTCGTCGAGTTCGCCGGGTGCGCGATAGGTCTGCGCATCGCCTTCGAAGTGGCCGTAGAAGCGCACTGTCTTGCATTCGAGCAGCGATGGCCCGCCGCCCTCGCGCGCGCGCCGGATCACTTCGCCCGCGGCCTCGTGCACCGCGAAGAAGTCGGTGCCGTCCACCGTCACGCCCGGAATGCCGAAGCCGGCCGCGCGATCGACATAGCTGTCCACGGCCGTGCCGTATTCGCGCGCGGTCGATTCGGCATAGCCGTTGTTCTCGATCACGAAGATCACCGGCAAATTCCAGACGGCGGCCAGGTTCAGGCTTTCGAGAACCGTGCCCTGATTCGACGCGCCGTCGCCGCAGAACGTGATGCCGACCTCGCCTTTGCCGCGGAACCTGGCGGCCAGCGCCGCGCCGCAGATCAGCGGCGCGCCGGCGCCGAGAATGCCGTTGGCGCCCATCATCCCCTTCGACAGGTCCGCGATGTGCATCGAGCCGCCCTTGCCGTTGCAGGAGCCCCCCTTGCGGCCGTAGATCTCCTTCATCATCGCCACCGGGTCCACGCCCTTGGCGATGCAATGGCCGTGGCCGCGGTGCGTGCTTGCAATGCGGTCGCCGTCGCCCAGGTGGTGCAGAATGCCGACCCCGGTCGCTTCCTCGCCGGCATAGAGGTGGACGAAGCCGGGAATGTCGCCGCGGCCGAAGTCGACGTGCAGCCGCTCTTCGAACTCGCGGATCGTGCGCATCTTGCGGTAGACCGCGAGCAGCGTCTCCTTGTCGAGCGGCAAGCGGGCCTGCCCTGCTGCGATGTCTGCGTCCATGTCTGTCTCCTGTTTCAGGTTTGGGGAGTGAGGGGGCGGAATCCGGCAACGGGCAGGCTCGCGCCCGCGGCGCTGCGCATCAGTTGCGCGTCCGCCGCATAGCTCATGCAGGCGGCCACGTCGATGCTGTGAAAGGCGTTCTCGTGCAGGGTCACGAAGACTTCATCGTGCGGACCGAAGGTCAGCTCGCGCTCGCCGTCGAGCGCGACGATGCCGGCGCGCTGCCGCACACGCTGCGGCACGGCATGTTCGAGGCGGTGCCAGGCGGCGATCGGCACCGGCTGCAACAGGCCGGGCGCGATCGGCGCAATCAACTCGAACGCGCCATGGCCCGGGCTGGCGAGCTCGACGGCGAGGCCGCCGGGTTCGTCCCGGCCGATCGGCTCGATCAGGCCGGCGATGGCGGACAGGCCGATTGCCTGCGGACTGGCGTACGACACGTAGACCGCGGCCAGCGTGTCGGTCTTCCATACGGCGCGCGCGCCGATGTATTGCTCGCGGGAGATGACCGCGTCCACCAGCGCGATATCGCGCCGTACTGCTCCGTTCGGCTCGCGAATCGTCACGTCCAGGCGCTTGTTGCTCGCGAGCGCGCACGAGGCTGGAATCCGTCCGCTGGCGAACAGGCCGGTCGCGAGGCCGGTGACGGTGGGTTCGCGCATGTCGGGAAAGGCATTGTTGGTACCCGTGGAGATCCCGACGATCGGTACATCACCGCACTCGCGAACCACGGCGCGATGCGTGCCGTCACCGCCGAGCACCACGATGGCGGCAACGCCCGCCTCGCGCATCATGTGCGCGGCGCGCAGCGTGTCGTCCACGCTACCGGTGACCGGCATGTCCAGGTACTCGACGGCCGCCAGCGCGGCATCGGGCCCTTGCGAGCGCGCCAGATGCCGCTGCAGCATGACCCGCAGCCCCTCGCGGTCCGGCATCATCAGCACGCGGCCAACCCCACCGGCGGCCAGCGCGGCCAGCAGCCGCAGCACGATATTGACGCGATCGGCCAGTTGCAGGCTGTTCGCGTTGGCGATGACCCGGCGGATGTCGCGTGCCGAAATGGGATTGGCAATGATGCCAACCCGCGGCGGACGAACCGGACAAGGTTCGCGCATGCCTGTCTCCTGATGTGCGTGTTCTGACAGGCGTAAATACCGCAACGACTATGCCAATGCCGCATCCCCCGGGATGGGCGGAAAATCTACGGGAATACCCCCGGGAATAGGGACGCGAAGGGGCATGAAGGGACGCGAATCCGACGTGAAGC
Organism: Paraburkholderia sp. Ac-20336; assembly: GCF_017105025.1. Taxonomy (NCBI): domain Bacteria; kingdom Pseudomonadati; phylum Pseudomonadota; class Betaproteobacteria; order Burkholderiales; family Burkholderiaceae; genus Paraburkholderia; species Paraburkholderia sp. Ac-20336. Next base: position 112,073 of record NZ_JAAGPS010000002.1, read on the forward strand.
GCCGAATTGGAGCGTGCCGCCGAGACAGGTGTCACAGCGGCAACTGCATCGTGGTGGACAGTCGTATCGGTGAAACGCGGGCCGTGCCGTTAGCGCCGGCTCTCGCCGGCATCCGTGTCGCTGCGGTTGGGCGACTGGATGCCATAGCGCGCCATGCGGCGGTACAGCGTCATGCGGCTAATGCCGATCTGGCGGGCAACGGCGCTCAGGTTCCAGCCGGACGCGCGCAGGTACTGCATGAGCAGCATGCCCTCGGGCGGCAGAACGGCCGGTTCCAACGCCGCAGCCGAATGCGTCGCCACGCCGGCAGCCTCGCGCGCCGCCACGGCTGCCTCGCCGATACCTTCGGGCAGGTCATCCACTTCGATGTGGCCATGACTGCAAACCGCGCGCGCATATTCGAGCGCGTTGCGCAGTTCGCGCAAATTGCCCGGCCAGCGATGACGATGCAACCGCTCGCGCGCCGCTTCCGAGATCGTGAAACCCGACTCGCGCTCCGGTACGGCAAGCAGCTTCTGCACGAGCCAGTCCAGATCGCTGCGCTCGCGCAGCGGCGGCAGCACAAAACGCGCACCGTTGAGACGGTAGTACAGATCCTCGCGAAACCGCCCGCTGCTGATCAGCTGATCAAGCGAGTGGTGAGTGGCCGAAATGACTCGCACATCGACGGGCACCGGACGCGAAGCGCCGATCGCCAGCACCTCGCCCTCGGACAGCACCCGCAGCAGACGCGACTGCAACTCGCGCGGCATGTCGCCAATCTCGTCGAGGAACAGCGTACCGCCGTTTGCCGCCTCGATCAGGCCGCGCTTGGGCCTGGAACCGGCGCCCGAGAAACTGTTGGGCAGATGCCCGAACAACTCGCTCTCGATCAGCGTTTCGGGAATCGCCGCGCAATTGACCGCGATAAATGGACCATTGCGGCGTGAACTGGCTCGATGCAGCGCCTTGGCAAAAAACTCCTTGCCGCTGCCAGTCTCGCCGTTGATGAGCAGGTTGATGCGCGAATCGACCAGCTTGGCGGCACGCTGCAATTGCTGCTGCAACATCGCATCGCCACCGCATAGGGCCTCCAGTTCGGGGGGCAGCGGCAGCGATGCGCTGTCCGGCATTCCATGCTGCAAACGCAGCACCGGCGGCATCACGCTCAGGTAGAGCCGTTTTCCGCTATGGCTCAGCCGCACGACGCGCTGCTCACTGGGCCGCGAGTAGACGAAGCGGCCCAGGTCTTCCTGACGTGCCTCGAACAACGCCTCGAAGCGCAGGCCGATCAGCGACAGCCCCCTCGCCTCGACACCGGGCTCGGCAATCAGCATTTGCTGGGCGCGACGGTTATGGCCCGAGATCCGGCCATCGGCGTCGAGGGCGATCAGGTACTCCGGGTTGACGTCGAGGAACTCGGACGCCGGACTGAGCTTGAGCATCCAGTCCTGCCGGTGCCGGCGCAAGAAATAGGCGTCCTCGATCTGATTGGCGTACATGCGCACCAGTTGCAGCGCAAGCATCTGGCTGTACTTCGCCTGCGGCGAACTCAGCGCGGAGATGTCGAGAATCGCATTGAGCTGACCATACGAATCGAACAGCGGCGCCGCGGTGCAGGTCAGCGGAATATGGGTCGCATCGAAATGATCGGCCTGATGTACGGTCAGGGCCTGACCCGTCGCCAGCGCCGTACCGACCGCACAGGTGCCCGCACCGTTTTCGCTCCATTCGGCGCCCAGATAAAGGCCGGCGCGTCGTAGCGCGGCGTCCGTATTGGCATTGCCGAGATAGTCGACGGTGACGCCGTCGGCATCCGTCAGCAGCACCACGTAGCCCATGCCCCCTACCTGGCCGTACAGGGTTTCGAGGCCATGACGGGCAATCCGCGTGAAATCGTCGATGCGTTGCTGATGTTCGCGCAAGCGCATCTGCGGCAGAATGCGCGCTTCCTGCATGCGGGCCGGATCAAGACCGTACTGATGCACGCAACGCCGCCACGAACTCTGGATGATGGCATCGTGCGCGCGCGCGACGCCTGACGACTCGCCGGTAGTCGTCAGGACTACTGTCTCGATGTGCTCGCGTTGCCGCTGGTCCATCGCTGTCTCCTTACTACGCGCCTGATGCCGGGTGCGCCGGTACCGGCCAGCCTGCCACGCTGGCTCAACGTGCCGGGCGGTGCCTCCGGGCACATCACCGTGCAATACATCGCCGGGCGGCCATAGGGTCGGAGCCGCCATTTTTTGAAATTGAAATGCGGTCGCGGAGCGCCATGGGCTGTGCCTGTAGACGGGCCCGGCAGATATCGAATTCAACGGTACCCGACTCGATAATGTATCCGACTGCCTCCGGATTGTGCAAATCCGGCGGCACGACGGCCTGCAAGCCAGCGTGAGCGAGCAGCAGGATTAGTTCCGCCACGGAGAGTCGCGAAACGACTCGGCGAGATACTCGACCAGTTGCCGCACCTTGGCCGGGACGAACTTGCGCGAGGGATACAGGGCAAACACGCCCAACTCGATGGATCGGTGCTCGGGCAGCACCTCGACCAGTTCCCCGCTCGTCATGACACCGTCGACCAGGAAACTGGGCAGCAGGACGATCCCCCGGTGCTGACGCGCCATGGCAAGGCAGGTATCGCCGCTGTTCGTGCGCACACGCGGCAGGACACGTGTCGTCACGATCTCGCCGGCATTCTCGAACTCCCATTGGTCGCCAAGAGAAAACAGGTTATAGGCAATGATGTCGTGCCGCTGCAGGTCCGAGGGATGAAGAGGCCGGCCTCGCGCCTGGAGATAGACCGGTGAGGCGCAGAGGATCATGCGCGTCGACGCGAGCTTGCGACCGACCAGTGAGCTGGAGGGTATGCGCGCGATACGCACGGCCATGTCGAAGCCTTCGTCGACGAGGTCGACGACGTGATCGGTCAGCGTCACCTCGAGCATCACATCCGGGTTGTCGGCGGTGAAGCGCCCCCATAGCGGCGCCAGATGAGACAGGCCGAACGTCATGGGCACGTTGACCTTCAACCGCCCGGACGCCGCACCGTGATGCGCGGTGAGTTCGGCCTCGGCCTCATCGACGCCGGCCAGCAGCGCACGGCATCGGGCGAGAAAGGTCTCGCCCTCCGAGGTGATCGAAAGCCGACGCGTGGTGCGATGGAGAAGGCGCACGCCCAGACGCTTCTCCAGCTCGCCGACCCGCTTTGAAACGGTCTGCTTTGAAAGTGCCATCGAATCGGCCGCGCCGGCGAAGCTGCCCGTATCGACGACCGTCGTGAAGACTTTCATCTCGTGGAAACGATCCATTGTCTCTCTCTCGTGGACAAACCATCAGGCTGCCTGCTGTTTATCTAGCGCGGCAGAATTTATAGAGTGTGCATCGTGAAAGCCCCATCCCATCACGTCAAGCAAGGAGTACGGCATGAGCAATAAAACGGCACCCGCGAACGGCAGCGCCCCCGACCTGACTTCGGGGCGTCGCAGATTCCTCGCGACTTCAGCAGCAGCAGCAACAGCAACGGCGTCCGGCCTGTTGGCTACGACGGCCTCGGCCGCAACCTGCCCCGATAAGCAATGGGTGAACCTGGGGGTGCCCTGGGAAGCGAGCTACGGCTACGTGCAGGCGATTCGCGTCGGCGACACGATCTACGTATCGGGTCAGCTCAGCCATGACGATACGGGCAAGCTGGTCGCCCCGGCGCCGGTCGATGCCAACGGTAAAGTCGTCGATTTCTCCAACATGGGCCTGCAGATGCGCCAGGCCTACGCGAATGCGACCAAGGTGCTGAAACTGCTCGGCTTCACGATGGCAAATGTGGTCGAGGAAACGCTCCTGGTTCTCGACGTGGACACGGCCTTTGCCGTGGCGGGCGACATTCGACGGCAGGCTTACGGCAGCAACATGCCGATCGTGACGAGTACGATGCTGGCAACGCCGCGCCTGGCGTTCGTCGGTCAGCTGATCGAGATTAAATTCGTCGCGCGTGTCATCTGAGTGACCAGCGGAATAGCGTCGGCGAGAGCCGGCTCTATTGCGGGCTACGTTTGCGCCACTGCCCCAGGTCGATGTCGATTCGCTCTTCAATCGAACCGCTCCAGTGAGTAGCGAAGCCCGCCTCCCGCAGGAGTTCGATCAGGCGACGCGAGAGCAGCAGGGTATGCTCGTCACGGGCCTGCGGAGTCGGGCCGACGCCGCTGAAAGACAGGTAAAGATGGCCGGTATCGACGACGCGATCTACGTCCTGGCTGTGATAGAAACAGTAGCCTAGCAGCCCGGAGCCTGGGCCGCCCGCGGCCTTCCACGCCTCCCGCGCATCGTCTTTCCCTTCCTGGTTGGTATTGCCCGCGCAATGCAGGGCGATGAAGTGTTCAACCCGAAGCGCCTGGAACACTTTCTCCAGGCGGTCGTATTCGGTAGGGTTTGACCATTCGGCTTCCATGGCGCGCTTGGCGGCTGTCGCCTGGGCCACCTCGGATTTCACCCAGACCAGGTCGTCGGCGTTAAGGTCGTCGGGATCGAGATATTCATCCGTGATGATCGCCTCGATGTCATCAAGGGCGTGGAATCCGCCCCACACCAGTTCATGGATGCGCCAATGGGTGTCCTGGGTATTCAGACTCAACGGCATTGCACTCTCCATTCGCGCTTGCGATCGCCCTCTGGGCATGCGGCGACGCAAGCTATATATAGCGAAATAATCAGGCCTGGTGATTCTAGCAGGCCTATTCTTCGCAATGGCTTGCGCTTGAAATGACAGAACACACGGAGATTTGACGCAACGGCGCAGCGAGCGGTCGCTTGCCGGCCCGGTTTCGGGCGACTGCATAGGATCGCCAGGATTTATTCGTCGCATGCGGGATTCCGACCGCCATCCATTGATCGACTCTGTGGCCACGAAACGCCCAGACGTTCAATTCATCCATTGCCACTCAACACAACCGCTAGAATTACAGTTTCAGCCCGGAATACGCCCATGTCATTTGCCTCGCTTGGCCTGATCGATCACTTGCTGCGTAATGTGCAGGACCTCAATTACCGGACACCTACGCCGGTGCAGGTCAAGGCGATTCCTGCCGTGCTCAGTGGCAAGGACGTCATGGCGGCGGCACAGACCGGCACCGGCAAAACGGCGGGTTTTGCGCTTCCGCTGTTGCAGCGGCTGGTGCAACACGGCCCGGCGGTGTCCAGCAACCGCGCGCGCGTTCTGGTGCTGGTGCCCACACGTGAACTGGCCGAACAGGTGCTGCAAAGCTTCGTCGGTTACGGCAAAGGCCTCGATTTGCGATTTCTGGCCGCTTATGGCGGCGTGAGTATCAACCCGCAAATGATGAAGTTGCGCAAAGGCGTGGATGTGCTCGTTGCCACGCCGGGCCGTTTGCTGGATCTCCATCGCCAGAACGCAGTGCAGTTTGATCAGGTACAAACGCTGGTGCTGGATGAAGCCGACCGCATGCTGGATCTGGGCTTTGCGCGCGAACTCAACGCCGTCTTCGCAGCGTTGCCGGCCCAGCGCCAGACCCTGCTGTTCTCCGCCACGTTTACCGAGGATATCCGCGCCATGGCGTCTGGCATTCTGCGCGGCCCGGTCGATATCAGCGTCAACCCGCCCAATGCCACGGCCAGCAAGATCAGGCAGTGGGTGGTGACGGTGGACAAAAAGAACAAGCCTGACCTGTTCATGCACCTTGTGGCCGAGAACAACTGGGAGCACGCGCTGGTGTTCGTCAAAACCCGCAATGGCGTGGATTACCTGGCGGCCATGCTGGATGACGCGGGCTATGCGGTCGACACCATCCACGGCGATAAACCGCAACCCGCGCGCCTGCGTGCGCTGGAGCGCTTCAAGACAGGCGAAGTACAGATGCTGGTCGCCACCGATGTGGCTGCGCGCGGGCTCGATATCGACGATCTGCCGCTGGTGATCAACGTTGATCTGCCGATCGTGGCGCAAGACTATGTGCACCGTATTGGCCGCACCGGCCGTGCAGGTGCCAGCGGCGTGGCGGTGTCCCTTGTGTGTGCCGATGAAGCGCCGCAGCTGGCCGCGATTGAAGCGCTGATCCGGCAAACGCTGCGCCGTGAGGAAGAGCCCGGTTTTGAAGCTGAACACCGCGTGCCGCAAACTAGCGCGACGGGACAGATCATCAGGAAACCGAAAAAACCGAAGAAGCCCAAGGTGCCGTTCGCCGCGCCGGGCGCAACGCAGGTGCCCGGCAAAAAGCCGCACCCGCAAAGTGGCGAAAACAGGCACAAGCCTGCGGCGCAACGTGCTGTGGCCGCGGGTAAAGGCACAGCTTTGTCTAGCGGTAGCCCGTTCAGCGTGCAGAAGCCGCGCAGCAAATCCGCCGGCAAGCCAATTGCGAGTTCACGTAAGCCGGCTGGCAAACCTGCTGGTGGCCGCGGTAAACGCCAACCTTGATATGCTTGTCCGCACTATTAACCGTAGATGGACCGACGAGTCCGTCTACTACTGGTTGGGTACCCAGGCAGCATTCGTACGTAATCGAAAGTCAGTAGTGAGTCTTGAGGAGAGGTTCCATGAGCCTGACGAAGAAGCAGAGTGAATCCCTGATTTCCACACTTGAAGCCCGCTTCGAGAAAAATCTGAGCCGTCACAAAGACATCGAGTGGACGCAGGTTCAATCGCGGATGACGTCAGATCCAGAAAAATTGCGGTCGCTTCACGAGATGGAATCCACGGGTGGTGAGCCAGATGTCATTGGTCACGACGAGAAAACCGGACAGATCATATTCTGTGATTGTTCCGCTGAAAGTCCCGGCGGCCGGAGAAGCTTTTGCTTTGATCGTGAAGCGCTGGATTCCAGAAAGGAGAACAAACCAGCGGGTAATGTCCTGGACACGGTGGCGGCAATGGGAATCGAGTTGCTGTCGGAGGCGCAGTACCGCGATCTGCAAAAACTCGGCTGCTTTGATGCCAAGACTTCCAGTTGGGTTGCGACGCCGCCGGAAATCAGGAAACTTGGCGGAGCGCTGTTCTGTGACAGGCGCTATGACACGGTTTTCGTGTATCACAATGGCGCACAGTCGTACTACGCAGCGAGGGGTTTTCGCGGCATATTGCGGGTCTAGCACGGGGATCGGCAAAACCCAATGGCTGAATTCTCCCTTTTCATCCATAAGTAGTGAGCGGTCTAACGACTGCAGAGCAACCCATAGCGGCCCATGGTCCGCGATCGTGCCGACGGCCGCAATGGCCGCATTGTGAGCGTGTCCTTCCAAAGACTACCCCTCAGACTTCGCCGCCATAAAACAGAGGCGCAGCCCTGTGTCGTCAACGATCTTGCTACCCCGATCGAATGCTCCAAACGGGCCGACGGTACAGCAAGCTGCCTCCTACGCGTTGTTCCGTGCCTGCGCTACTGCAAACCACTGCGCGCCGCTTCCGACGGCCGTGACTTGCACAGAAGCAGTGCCGCAGTCAGAACACTGAACGCCGCTCCCGCATAAAACGTAGTCGGCGCGCCGAGTCGATCCCACAGGATGCCGGCAATGACACTGGAGGCGAGCGTCACGATACCGCTCAGGAGATTGAAAAAGCCGAAGGCCGTACCTCGTAGACCGGGAGGCGCAGCATGGGCCACCATCGTCGCCAGCAGTCCCTGCGTCATTCCCATATGCAAACCCCAAAGCGCGACTCCAGTCAGTACGGCCCCCCAATGGGCGCTGCCGGCGAGTACAACGTCGGCGACAACCAGTACGAACAAGCCCGCAACCATCAGCTTCGTATGGCTCGTCGTATCCGACAGCTTGCCGAACGGATAGGCGGAGAGCGAATAAACGACGTTCATCGCGACCATCACGAGAGGAACGAGCGCAACGGGGACACCGCTGTGCATCGCGCGCAACACCAGGAACGCTTCGCTGAAACGCGCCAGCGCGAACACACCGCCAACCAGGACGACCCACCAGTAGGTCCGATCCAACTGCCTCAGGCTATCCCAGTGAATCGGGTTGACGCGCTTCGTGTCGAGTGCGTGTGCAGGCTCTGCGATTCCGAACGTCAGCAGTGCGACAGCGAGCCATCCCGGGATGACGGCGAGCCAGAAAGCGAGCCGGAAGTTGTCCGCCCACGTCAGCATGACGACGACGGCAAGCAGCGGCCCGAGAAACGCACCCACGGTGTCGAGCGACTGCCTCAATCCATACGCGGCACCGCGCAGGTGCACGGGGGTCACGTCAGCCACCAGGGCATCCCGTGGCGCGCCTCTCACTCCCTTGCCAACCCGGTCGATAATCCGTGCGGTCACGACGATGCCGATTGTCGGCGCAATCGCAAACAGCGGCTTGCTGAGTGCGCCGAGTCCGTACCCCGTCACCGCCAGCCATTTGCGATTGCCGAGATAGTCGCTCAGCGTTCCGGAGAAGACCTTGACGACGGGTGCCGTGGCTTCCGCGATACCCTCGATGACGCCGATCGTGGCGGCGTTCGCCCCGAGGCCAACCATCAGGAACATAGGTAACAGACTATGGATGATCTCGGAGGAGACATCCATCAGCAGGCTGACACAGCCCAGAACCCACACGGTGCGAGGAATCAGGCGAAGGACGCGGATTGGCGATTCGGTCTGCATGAACTCACTGGCTCCAGATTAGGGTGATATGGGTGGCTACGTCGCATTGCTCGCGGGTGGCTGATAGTGGCGGGTTGCGCTTGGTAACCAAGAAGTCAAAGAGTTACCACTGACCCAGGCGAATGTATGTGACCAATAGCTTACGAGGTCGAACACTGAACGCGTGCAACCGGCCACGAAGTGCTACTCGAATACTCATCTCAGACGGCCGGGCCTGCGTGTCCCGCGGACACTCCCCCGACCGTGAAGACTGTCCGTTCGAAAACCAGCATTCCGAGGCTCGACGCTCAGTCGAGCCTGGACCGCGGACGGCTACTTCAACCCTTCGAAATCCAGCGCGCTCCTGACAGCGGGCCGCTGACGCATTCGCTGATACCAACCCTTGAGATTGTCCAGTCCATCGTATGAGATGTTCGCGTTGTAAGTGGGTTCTAACCACGCGGCCTGGCCCCATTGCGTGAGCGCATAGAGGTAAGCATCGGCGACAGTGTACGTGCCGCCCATGAGGTAGTTGTTGCCTGCCAGATGTTCGTTTAACCACGCATACCGGCTTTCCAACCTGGGCTTCGCGGTCTCGACGCCGTACTGACCAGCCAGCCGCGCGTAAAGCAACGGGATAAAGCCTTTGTGAATCTCAGATGTCAGAAAGCTCAACCACTCCTGCAATCGATATCGATCAACAATGCCGTTTGCAGGAGCAAGATTCGCATCCGGTTTCAAATCTGCAAGATACTGAACAATCGCGGGCCCCTCGCGCAGGGTTGTACCGTCGTCCAGTTCCAGCAGCGGAACATAGCCGAAAGGGCTCATCTCGTAGAAGTCACGATCGTCCTCGGTGCGATGTGTCTTGTAGTCGACTTTTATCAACTGGATTTCCAGCCCCAACTCCCTGGCGACGATGTGTGGCGACAGCGAACATGCGGCTGGTATGTAATACAGCTTCATAAGTCAGTCCTCGATTCGTTAGATGACATGTGTCGCACTCGGCGCCAAGGCGAACAGCCATGATTGTAAGAATCAGGTTTAAAAATGGAAGAAGGCAGTAAAGTGTCATCTAGGTACAAAAAATATACCTGGATGACTGTTTCGAGACCAACATGAAAGAGAACCTGTCTGGCTGTTCTGTCGAGGAGTCAATGCGCCTGATCGGTGGTCGATGGCGCTTGTTGATTGCCTCGTATTTGATAGATGGCCCGAAGCGATTCAACGATTTACGCCGTGATGTCCCGCAAATCTCGCAACGGATGCTGACGCTAGACCTACGCGCGCTTGAAGATGCCGGGCTCGTTCGGCGTACTGTTTTCCCGACTTCCCCTGTGCGTGTGGAGTACACGCTGACGGAAGATGGCCAGCGCCTGGAACCCGTAGTGGCGGTACTGAAGGAGTTTGGGCTGTGGTTGAAGGGGAGAAACATCTCTGGCAACGCCAATGCAGACCGCTAAGCTGGATGCGGCTGGTTGGTCGACACAAGCTCGCGCGAAAGCCGACATGGCGTTCCGAGTGGACGTTATCGCGCGCATTTCAAGCGCCTGTCTTTACATGTCCACTCGCCGCTCGGGTCGGTGAGACTCATTCATCGATAGAGATAGCAAACGTTCACAGGCACCGGTTTGCGAATGGCCGCAATGTGACCCACAGCGGCCGTGCTGTGTCCAATCGGCGACTGTCGGCTTCGACCGAATACGAGTCCATGGACGAAGGCGCAGTAGGGCCGTTCCACTCTGAAACCTGCCGTTGGAACCGCGACGACTCAACCGTCGGCGATGGATCGGCAAAGAGCATTCGCTTTCCTCAGCGTACAGCGGCGTCATCCATCTAACGGTGTCCGTGTGTCCTGAGTTACAGGGGCAACTCCACAAAGCCCCGGGGAACGACTACAGTCTTCGGTTACTTCTTCGGGAAGCGATGCCGTGCCACACGCGAGAGCCAAATCGTGGCCACGCAACCGATGACCGACATGATTGCCGGCGCCCAAAAGATCTGCGCCATGTGCACGTGCATGCGGATCAGTTCGCCGCCGGTCAAGGGACCTGCAATTGCGCCAAAGCGTCCCAGACCGTGTGCCCAACCCGTACCCGAGGCGCGAATCTGAGTTGGGTAGCAAACGGCCATCAGAGCATTCGTACCCGACTGCGTACCCAGGATGAAGAGACCGATACCGAACACGCCAAGGGTGAGCGTAACGGAGTGCGTTTGCTGCCCCAGGAACAGGGCCGCCACGGCTCCGAGCGCCATATACAGCGGCACGACCCAAAGACGCCCTCGATCAAGCATCAACGACATCAGAAGGCCCCCGAGAACGCCACCCAGATAGTACATGGAGGCAGCGTGTTCGGCCTGGTGCGGGTTCAGACCCAGCGAATGCAGAAGTGTCGGCATCCAACTGTTCATGAAGAAGTTCGCGAACAGGTTCGTGACCGACATCACCCAAATGAGTGGAGTGATGATGCGCAGATTGCCTTCAAAGAGTTGGCTGACGTGGAATTTCTTTTCCGCAAGGTGATGGATCTGAAATCTCGGCTCGACCGGGATGTTCAACTCCGGACGGATCCGGCGCGCAAGCTTCACGATCTGCGGATCGTGCGGGTTACGTACGACCAGGAACTTGATCGACTCAGGCAGGAAGAAGTACGCCAGGACTGCGGTTACCAGCGGAGCCACACCACCGATGGTGAAAATCAGGCGCCATTGCGTAGGGTGAATGATGCTTCCTAGCTGGCCCGGCAGAGCACCGCCAAAAGTCATACCCACAAACATCATCGTGATCAACAACGCGCGCTTACGCTGCGGTGCGTATTCGGCTGTCAGAGCCACTGTATTTGCAGGCAGGCCTCCGAGAGCAACGCCGGTGAAGAAGCGGAAAACGATCAGTGTAGAAAAGGATTCGGCAGTCGCGCTAAGCAGGGTAAACGTACTACAAAGCAGTGCCGCAGAGAGGATAGCCACACGCCGGCCCCAGCGGTCGCCGATGTAGCCGAAACCCAGGGCACCAAACAGCATACCGAAGAGACCGGCACTGAACAGAGGGGCCAAGGCGTGTTTCTCGATCCCGAACTCGCTGGCGATACCAATCGCCGCAAATGCGGCGGCCGAAAGATCATAGCCGTCACAAAGTTGGCATAGAAAGCCAATGAATACGACTGTCCAGATGAATGGGCCAATCTTTTGTTCGTCGACAAACTCAGTGATGCGAATCGTTTGTGAATTTACTTCGTAATCCATTATCGATGATCTCCAGCTGCCAGCGTAGTGCATACACGAGTGACGGAGTATGTGATGTACACGATACTTAAGGAATGGGGAGTTACCTGCCACCTATTTCAAACTCATCAACTCACTTGAGTTGCGAATAATGCAATCGATCATTCCTGGATGGTCACTGCTTACATGGGTTCCGCCATCCACAAGGTGAAACACTGACGTTCTCCACGCCTGCATTAAAGGGTATACGCCTATAGGGGTAACCTCGTCACAGCTACCATGAATTAACGTACCGGGAATGTCGTGCAATTGACCTGCATGACTGACTAGCTGATGAGGTGATAAAAATCCTTCATTCAGGAAGTAGTGCACGGAGATGCGAGCCATCGCCAATTCCTGCGCTTTCGTTTGCGGCTCCGTGTCGCGCTCCTGATCCCGAAATCCGGCCAAATGATTTTCCCAGGCGCACCACTCATAAGCCGCCTCGTATTCCTCTTCGGGGATGCCGCAATTCAAAGCCTCTCCGTAGGCCTGTAAAAGATCTTGATGCCCTGCGGCCCGGGTCCACCCGGAAAACCGTGCCCAGGCCTCAGGATGCAGGCGACCGGCGCCCCCTCCGTAAAGCCACTCCAGTTCGTTTTCGGTGCAAAGAAAAACGCCGCGCAGCAGCAGAGCACGGACTCTTTGCCGGTGGGTTTGCGCATAGACCAAGGCCACGGTAGTCCCCCAGGATGCGCCGGAAACAATCCAGCGTTCAACACCAAGCAGGGTGCGTAGCTGCTCGATATCGGAGATCTGATCGGCCATCGTGTTATGTTCTACGCTGGCCGCAGGCGTAGAACGACCGGCCCCACGTGGGTGAATGAGCACAATTCGATAACCCATGGGGTTAAAGAACCGGGAATCCTGGCGGCCAGGAAAACCACCAGGGCCCCCGCATAGATGCAGCAAGGGAATACCCGTGGGATTGCCATGAGCCTCCCAGAAAACGCGATGACCTCCACTGACATCCATCCAACCGGATTCGCGAGCCATGCTCGGGGGATAAAGATCGCGCAGATAGGGCATCGCCAGTCCCCTATTCGGTCGCGGCTTCGGTTGCGATTTCGGTCACGGGTTCGAATGCGGTTTGGCCCAAGCCGCTTGACGCCGGGAACACCAGAGATTTGATCACCACAGGTGCCGCTGAGGCCGTGGGAAGCAGTTCGCCGATGTCGACGAAATCGAATTCCTTGAGCGAGATCCCGTCAATGGACACGATCGGCACCGGAAGACCACGTTCCCGCTTGAAGTGGATACCGATCAAGCCGCCGACATCGCCCTCTCCAACCAGGACGATAGGTTGCCCGGCTTCGATCCGCATGCGCATGGCGTTCATGACACCGACAACAAACGCGTCCATCCGGCGATAGAATGCCGTCCCGGCAAACCGGTAGAAGAGAGCAACGCATTTCGTGTCCTCCTGCAGGTCCATCCGCTCGAGCGCTGTCGTCACTGCCTTTTCGATGTCCTTGGGGTCGAGTTGATCCGGCTCAAGATCCAGATCGAGAACCACCACCGGGAGATTGCGCAAGGGAAGCACCGACTGCGGTTCGACGTAAACTGTGCTGCCGCTCACTTGAACCGTGTATTGCGAGGCGCCGACGACCGTAGCCCGGATACCCTCATCCGTTTCCTTGATTTCGGCTCCCGAGGCTTCGATGCGCTTGCGAACAGCGGTGGCCAACATCAAGCCCAAGTCACCGAATACCCGCGTTTCGCGGGCGTAAACGTATTCCGAAACACCACCGGAGAACGTGACGAGATCGGGGACCCGAGCGCCTGCCAGTGGCGGGAGACGCAGCAATGAAGCAGTTGCCGGATCGAGTTCCGCGCCGTTTTTCATCGACGCGTCACACAGGCGCTCGGCCATGCGGTCAACGATGGCCTCCAGTACACCGGGAAGCGGAGGATCACCCACGGTCAGCGTGGCGCCAAGCTCGCGGGCAAAACGCTCGCCTGCGGCTTCGACACGAGCAATTCGGCCTTTTTCGTCGAGGGTAATGATGCGGGCGCCGATGTCGATAGCGGTAACGCTTTTGACCTCGCCTTCTTCGCAGATAGCGATCTTCGTGGTCCCGCCGCCAATATCCAGGTGGAGGAGACGGGTGCCTTGACGCAGTGCTCGCAAGACAGCGCCGGAACCGAATGCCGCCAGCATGGACTCGAGGCCGTCGCCAGCCGAGACCGAAACGAATTTGCCCGCCTGCGCGGCAAACAGATCCGCGATTGCGCGTGCGTTACGACGGCGAACCGCCAACCCGGTGAGGATCAGGGCGCCGGTATCAATCTGTTCGGGCGTGACCCCTGCCTTCTGGTATTGCTCATCAATGAACGCACCCAGCCGGGCCTCATCGATAGTCAGGTCGTCGGTATAGGGTGTAAGCAAGATATCCGATTCGTGAAGAATCGTACGTTCCGCAACGATGTAACGCGTGGTCGTGCGTTCGAGAACGATGCGCGAAACGACCATGTGGGAAGTGGAGGACCCGACGTCGATGCCCACGCTGGTTAGTTCGATTTCGTCTTCTTCCTCCAGGCTCCGGCCGGTATCGGTAAAGAAGATGCGACCTTCTTGCGTCTCACTATTCATGCTTGTCTCCAATACATAAAAGTTAGGGCTGTGTCCCCGAAAGAACACAGCCCTATGGACTAACTACGCGAACGCGTTAGACCACCGAGTCACCGACATTCTTTTCCGGCTTGACGTACCACGATGGATCCATACGACTTTGGACCCCGTTCTTCGTGAGGCGTGCTTCGTACTCTTGACGAATGTACGGATCTTCCATCCAGTAAGGGATAGCCGTGCCGCCAGAACCGACGTCCTGAGCCGTGTAGTCGTTGTGCTTCGAACCCGGGGCACCCGGATCGCGGCCCGGGTTGTGCGGCCCAAACCATGCCGTCAGACGGAACGGCTCCCTGGACGTGCTGAAGTGCTGGTGGTACCAGCGTGCGCCGCCCGGCGCCGCGGTAACCATACCGCCGTAACCGTAGTCGAGGCGACGAACCTTGTCTGCGTGACCGTCGGCCCACGGGTTTTCGCCGCATTCTTCCGGCCACGTGTACGTATAGCCTTCGCCCTTCAGGCAGATGAGGATTGCTGCCGACGTGTGAGCGTGGGCCTTCGAGTAGCGGCCCTGTTCGTGCTGGCCGATCCAGAAATAGAAGCAGTTTTCCGTCATAAACGGCTCAACGCGGCGATAGCCCGGCGAACGACGGTTGTCCAGCGGCAGATCGCAGTTAACCGCATCGGTAATCAGGTTGGTACGACGACGGGCAAGACCGCGGACCGGATCCGTTTCGATCTCGTCGCGCGGCTTGTAGAAGTCTTCGTCTGCGCTGAAGCGATCACGGAACACGAACGGGTTGTTAAACACCGCTTCGACGTTGTTGATCTGGTTCATCACATTCGGTGCCGTGTTGCCGGCGAGCAGGATCGCGCCCGAGTTCGAGCCGTCGACGATGCGGAACCATGCGTTCATCGGAATCGAGAACATCGAACCGGCTTGCCATTCGAAGACGTGCTTGCGGCCTTCGCCTTCGAGCCAAACCTCGGTGGTGCCGCGGCCTTCGACCACCCAGTAGATTTCTTCGAACATGTGCTTTTCGGGGTTCAGTGCACCGCCTGCGGGCACTTCAACCACATAGCAGCCCCACTTCGTTTCTGTGCCCAGCAGCTGGATGTAGTGGCCACGACCGCCCTTACGCTTCCATTCCACCATCGGCAGATCGCGCACGTCCTTGATACCGATGTCACGGAAGACCGGAACACCTTCGCTTTCCATGAAAATGTCATAGGGCGTCGGTTGCTTCTTGAACTCGCCAAAACCGGCTTTCTTGTGTCCAGCGGGTTCATGCCAGTGGGCAAGGTCTTTTTCATGCGGCATCGCTATCTCTCCTTTTACGGGCTGATCTTTCAGGCAAAGACCGCCTCAGTTGTTCCTTTATAAGGAACGATATACGCTTATATGGAACGACATGATTGAATCACGATACCGTAACGGGTGTCAATGACAGATCGACGTATAGATTTTTCCATCGGGGTTTTTCCGTAAACGGCTCACGTGGCTTGTCATTACCCACTTCCCTTGACGGGCGAGTTCATATCCGGGTTGAATGTCAGTGATCCTCATGGATTTCATGCCGCGCGCCGGAAAGGTGAATGGTCAGCACACGGCAATTCCGTATTGACGACGTGCAAGTTAGATGGATGCGGCTACCCGCTACCGCTGCGGCAACAATTTATCGATACGGGAAGCAGGATGTGTCGGCAAGCGTGCGAGCACATCCTTGAGGTTTTCACACCCGTTGTTATCGATCAGTACCTGTGTCTTGCCGAACCTTCACTGGCACGTGCCCGTTGCGGCGTCATCCATTGATGAAGCGTATCGGCAATGGGGTGCGAGCGGTTTGGAGTTGCCCCTGTAACTCAGGACACGCGGACACTGTTAGGTTGATGACATCGCAGCGCGCCTGAACTCGCGAGACGAGCGGTATTTCAGGGCTTTGTGTGGGTGGCGCTCATTGTAGTGCTCAAACGCGATAGCCAGACGAGAGAGCGCCGTTGGTGCGTCAGGCTTGTCCATATAGGCGACGTAATTGTGCTTCATGGTCTTTACGAACGATTCGGCCATGCCATTGCTCTGCGGCGAACGCACCGGTGTGGTCAACGGCTCAAGCCCCAGCTCGCGGGCGAAGCTGCGCGTGCGATGGTCGATGTAGGCTGAGCCGTTGTCCGACAGCCATTCGATGGACTGTGCGGCCTGCGTGGTGCCGAAGCGCTGCTCGACAGCGGCCAGCATCACGTCGCGCACCACATCGCCGCTGTGTCCGCCTGTTGTCGCCGCCCAGCTAATCGCCTCACGGTCGCAGCAGTCCAGCGCGAACGTTACGCGCAGCGGCGTTCCATCGTCGCACCGGAACTCGAAGCCATCAGAGCACCAGCGGGTATTGCTGCGGTCCACGGCGACGCGACCATCATGCCGCCGCCTGTCTCGCCGCACGCCGGGGCGACGCAGCAGCAACTGGTGCTCACGCATAACCCGATGCACACGCTTGTGGTTGACGCACGGCACACCGGTCATCTCCCGACTACGGCGCAGCAGCGCCCAGATACGCCGGTAGCCGTAGGTTGGCAGATGCGCCACATGTCCTCGAATTTCCTCGACCAGACCGGCATCATCGGTCACGCGGGCACGGCGACCATCCCGCCAACCGGACGGACGACTCCGCTTCACCGCCACGGCAGAGCGCGCCACGCCGAGAACTTCGCAGACCGTCTTCAATGGTCGTCCCCCGGCAGCAAGGGCGAGCGCGCAATCAGGTTTTTTGAGCGGCCCCATCCCACGGCTTCTTTCAGGATTTCGACTTCCATTGTCTTTTTCCCGAGTAGTCGTTGCAGTTCCTTGATTTCCTTGATGGCGGCGGCCAGTTCGGATGCGGGCACAACAGATTCACCTGCCTTCACCGCCGCCAGACTGCCTTCCTGGTATTGCTTTCGCCAGCCGAACACCTGGTTGGCGTTGACGCCGTGCCGACGTGCCACGCCCGACACGGACGCTCCCGGCTCCAGTGTTTCCTGCACGATGGCGATTTTTCCTGTGGCGTGAGCCGACGACGGCGCTCCGGCTCGCTCAGAATTTCGATGGGTTCCACGTAATGACCAGGCTTACTGTTAGGCACAAGACTATCCCTTATTTTAAGAGAGTCCTCGTGACCTCAGATACGTGGGGCCGCTCCAGCCGACACATTGGGTAACCGGAAGTAAAACGGCGGCTAGCACGACTAAATCCATGATCAATGGAAATTCGCCGGACAGTCATCAGCCCCCAAAAACAATGTGCCTTAGATCACGGCAAGTCTATAAAGAAGGGACAAACCCTCCACCGCAACTTCATTGAACAAGCAGCGCTGTAGAGGATGGTTTTTGGGAACGAGATTTTTCGTCGAAGAAAATTTGCTCGCGTTCATTAGACCGCAAGCTAAAACCTCGGGCACTCGACAATCATTTGTCATGCGCGACGCGATCAGATCGTCTGCTGAATCTATGACCGTGATCCGCCAATCAGCATCAAAGCGCATGCGAGCGCACGATGACTGCTTCCTTGAATTTACGTAGCGCCAGTAACAGACAATCGCTTACCTTGTCATATCTTCAGCATACCGCTGAGCGTTGTGGCAAGGTCTTTCTGTGCCGATTCCGACAGCGAAGCTGGGGACGTTACGCGGCGCAAGTTTGTCGCACAGCCTGCCTTGCTGACGCAGCACCTACATGCTGACCAGCGCAGTATGCCCCCGTCTGGCGAAGGGCAGCCGGAAACTCTCGCTGGGCGATGAGGTGCGCGCGCCGGGTTTCATCGCATGTCTCCGACTTGACTCATGCATTCGTCCGGTTTACCGGTTTGACCTGGATAAAAACGGTGAGAATCGCACCGAGCAAGGCAACGCCGGCCAAAAAATGCAGTCCTGCGGCAAAGCCACCTGTCATGTCCTTGAGCACACCAACTGCATAGGGACCAATAATACCGCCAACGTTGCCGACAGCATTTATCAGTGCGATCCCACCGGCCGCCGCTGCACCTGTGAGGAACAACGAAGGAATGGGCCAGAAGCAAACCGGCATGGCCGTGTTGCCCAATGTCGCGATCGACAACGCCACAATAGCCCAGGAGGATTTGCCGAGAATGGCCGATGCGCTGAGACCCGCGGCCATCAAAATGAACGTGAAGAACACGTGCCAACGCCGCTCTTGCATGCGATCCGATGTATAAGCCAGGACGAGCATTCCGAGAGCGCCCACCATATATGGAATAGCGGACAGCAGGGCCGTGGTCGTCATCGATCCTCCAATCGTCCCTACGACCTGCGGTAGAAAGAACGTGACACCGTAAAGGCAGGTGACGCGGCAAAGACTGATACCTGTGAGAAGCAGCACACGGGGATCGCGCAAACTCTCGGCAAAAGACCCATGGACGTCAACCCCGGCGCGCGACGGTCCTGTCGATACTTCTTCGCTCAACCAACGGCGTTCATCGGGTGCAAGCCAACCGGCTTCAGCCGGCCGATCCGGCAAATAGAGCAAGGTGATGCCGGCAAGCACCACGCACGGCAGGCCTTCGATAAGGAAAAGCCACTGCCAACCCGCAAACCCCAGCAGACCGTGCATCGCCAGGAGCGGCGCAGCGATCACCGCGCCAGCGGCCGTGGACAGAGGCGTCGCCAAAGCCAGAATGGACATCACTCGCGCGCGATAGTTGTGGGGAAACCAATACGTCATGTACAAAATGACGCCTGGAAAGAAGCCGGCTTCCGCAGCTCCCAGAAGGAACCGAACCGAAAAATAGCTTAGTGGGCCACGGATGAAGGCCATACCCACAGCAAGCAGCCCCCAGGTAAACATGATTCGGGCAATCCAGAGTCGTGCTCCCACGCGCTCCAGAATTAGATTGCTTGGTATTTCGAGAAGCACATAGCTTACGAAGAAAATACTTGCACCCCAGCCATAGGCTGTTGCCGACAACTTCAGATCCGTATTCATTGTCACGGCTGCGAACGACACGTTGACGCGATCCAACTGCGCCATGAAGTAGAGAAGAAGCAGAAATGGCATCAGGCGCCACACGACACGAGAAACTATATTTTTTGTATCCGCTTGGGAAAAAGACATAACTTCCTCACCTGATTTTTTGTGTCACTGGAAATGCCGATCGCAGGAGCAATCCAGCCGTCGACAAGACGTTTTGCGGTCAGTTAAATGGCGCGGTGCCCGAACCATGACGATGAATGGCCCCATAGCGCGAGCGGACCAGAAAAGCGGCTTCGCCAGAGCAATCCGCGCTGGCTAGAAAACGGCTCTGCGCAGAAATAGCGCACCAGGTATTTGAATCATGAGAATCTTGCCGACCTTCAAATGACCTCACTTGACGGTCGACAAGATACTTTGATGTCAGCTCACGCTCGCGACAGAACGCTTGCGCTGACGGATCACCTCTTCGTCCAACTCGATTCCGAGTCCCGGCCCCGTCGGAAGAGAAAACTTCCCGTTTTTCCTAGTCCAAGGTGTCTTGAGAAGCGTCTCCATAAGTTCTGTATTTCTCTCAACCGGATCGTTCCACTCAACCGGTTTCGACGCGTGCATTTTGCAAGCCATCATCTGGAGATTCGCAGCATGGCCAACCGTTGGCTGAGTCTGATGGGGAACGACTTCCGCGCCGTGGGCATAAGCCAAAGCCATGCATCGCATGACGCCGGTTATTCCGCCCATCTTGATAGGATCACACTGAATGACTTTCACACCAGCCTTAATAAGATCGGCTGCGCCTTGCAGCGTGTAGGTCTGCTCACCCGCCGTCACAAGAATATCCAGCCGACGGGCGACTTCTCCCATTGCTTCAACGTAGTAATGCTGAACAGGCTCTTCGAACCACGCGAAATTCAGCTCTTCGAGCGCCCGCCCAACCCTGATCGCTCCCGCAACGGAATAACCGTTGTTTCCATCGAACCCGAGCGGGAAGCTGTCTCCGACCAGTTTCCTGACAGCCTTCGCCTTGGCAATGTCGTTCGCGATATCCGCATCGACGGTTGTCCGATCCGGATCGAAGCGGATCTTGAGCGCGGACGGCTCATCTCGTTTCAAACGCTTCTCAACTTCTCGCAGCGTCTCGTCCACAGTACGATGGGCGTTTTGTCCCAGCGACGTATAGAACGGCAACTCGGTTCTCCAGGCACCGCCGAGCAGTTGATAGATCGGCTGATTGAACATCTTTCCCTTAATGTCCCACAGCGCGATGTCGATTGCTGCCAAGGCCGCCGTCAAACTGCCGTCTGGGCCAAGCTTCATGTATTTGTGAAGCAGTTCATCTGCGATAACCGCGTGATCCAGCGGATTCCGCCCGATCAGCGGCTTCGCCAACATATTCGCGATGATCGTAAGGACATGAATACCGCCATGCATTGGCGTGCATTCACCATAGCCGACGATTCCATCATCCGTCGTGATTTTTACGAAGGCCGTGGGCCGTTCGTTCGGGCCATCCCAGACCATCTGGAATGCCTCTACCTCTGCGATTGCCATATCAGGTTTCCTCTCTCACCAGGTTGCTGCAATATATTTCGCTTCGCAAAACTCGAGAATGCCGTGGTGGGCGCCTTCACGTCCTATGCCGCTTTGCTTGACGCCGCCAAAGGGTGCTGCCGGATCGGAAACCAGACCGCGATTGAGAGCGATCATCCCACTTTCAATCTGTTCGGATACGCGCAGGCCGCGCGCCAGGTCTCGGGTATACACGTAAGCGACCAGACCATACTCCGTGTCGTTGGCCAAACGGATCGCCTCTGCCTCGTCTTCAAAGCCGACAATGGGCGCCACCGGGCCGAAAATCTCTTCATGCAGCAGATCTGCGTTCAGAGGAACATCGGCCAGCACCGTGGGCGCATAGAAGTGGCCCGGGCGATCCAGGCGGGTACCGCCTGCCAACACTCGCGCACCCTTGGCCTGTGCATCGGCCACGAGCTGCGCGATCTTGGCCACGGATGCAGCATTGACCAGTGGACCGCATTGCGTATCAGGTCGCTCGCCATCGTCGACCTTCAAAGCGCTCATGCGCTGCGCCAGGCGTTCGCTGAACTCGGCCAGCACCTTGCGATGCACGTAGAAGCGGTTAGCGGCAGTGCAGGCCTCGCCACCATTGCGCATCTTGGCCACCATGGCCCCCTCGACCGCCTGGTCGATGTCGGCGTCGTCGAACACGACGAACGGCGCATTGCCGCCTAACTCCATGGAGCAGTTGATGATCTGGTCGGCCGCCTTTTTCAGCAACACGCGCCCTACTTCGGTAGACCCCGTGAACGACAGCTTGCGCACACGCGGATCATCCAGCACGGCGTTGGCCAGCTTGCCGGCCATCGACGAAGTCACCACATTGACCACTCCGGGAGGTACACCAGCTTCCATCAACAACGCGGCTACGGCGTAGGCGGTCAAAGGTGTTTCGGTAGCGGGCTTGAGAATGCAGGTGCAGCCGGCGGCCAAGGCAGGTGCGATTTTGCGCGTTGCCATTGCAGCCGGAAAATTCCACGGCGTGACCAGGAAGGCGATACCCACCGGCTGGTATTGCACGACAATGCGCGCCGCGCCCGAGGGCGACATGCCGATGTCGCCATTGATGCGCACGGCCTCTTCGGCAAACCAGCGGAAGAATTCGGCGGCATAGGCAACCTCGCCACGGGCATCGTTCAGGGCTTTGCCGTTTTCCAGAGAGATAAGGCGCGCGAGTGTCTCGGCATCGCGCTGCATGAGCTCAAAGCATCTGCGCAAGATTTCGCTGCGCTGGCGCGCAGAGGTAGCAGCCCATCCGGGCGCGGCCGCGGCGGCGGCATCCACGGCCGACACAGCGTCTTCCGGGGCTGCATCGGCAACAGTAGCGATCAGTTCCTCACTGGAAGGGTTGAAGACATCAATGCGGCGGCCGGAAGCCGCCGGCTTCCATTGACCGCCAATCAGCAGGTCGGTAGGCAAATCGTTCAATGAGGTGACCATGATTAGGGGTTCTTTCGTATCGTTCGGTGAATGCATCCGCTCAGGCGCGACCATAGAAAGCGCAGTCGACAATTTCGCGCACATCGTCGACCTGCAACGGACGCGGGTTGTTATTGATCAGGCGGGCCGAAAGCATCGACTGCTCAGCCACCCAGCCGAGCCGGTCTTCGGCCAGCCCCAAATCTGCCAGCGTATGCGGGATACCGACTGATGCGCACAGGTCCCGGGTCATCGAGACTGCCCGCGCGGCGACATCGGTTCCGCCACGCTCGGCTCCCATAGCTACGGCGATGTCGGCCAGTTCTTGCTGGCAGACCGGTGCGTTGTAGGCCATGACGTAGGGCAACAATGCCGCGACGCCCAAGCCGTGGGCAGTGTGGGTTAGTGCTCCAACCGGGTATTGGATAGCGTGCGCGGCGGCCGTGCCGGCCACCCCGAAAGCCAAACCGGCCGACACAGCGCCCGCCATGAGCATCGCTCGTGCATGCATGTCCGTGCCGTTGTCCACAGCCTTGCGCAAGTGACCGGCAATGGCCTGGATGGCCGACAAGGCATGGTGATCGCTGAAATGATTCTTTCCAACGAAGACCCGCTTCAAGGCCAATTCGGGCTCGAAGGGATGGCGAATGGCGGTATAGGCCTCGATGGCATGCGTCAGTGCATCCGCACCAGACAATGCGGTCAACCCAGGAGGGCAAGTGACGGTCAATTCAGGATCGCAGATGGAGGTATGCGGAATCAGGTAGGGACTGGAGATGCCCACCTTCAAATCGCGCGCCTGGTCGGCCAATACGGCCACGGGCGTCACTTCGGACCCAGTGCCTGCAGTGGTGGCCACCGCGATCACCGGCAGGATGGGACCAGGGACCTTGAACTCCCCGTAGTATTGGTCCAGCGGCGTGCCGTGGCTCAGCGCGAGACTTACCAGCTTGGCCAGGTCCATGCAACTTCCGCCGCCCAGACCGATGATGACCTGTGGCGCGAATGCGCGGAATTGATCCACACAGTCATATACGCCTTGTACCGGCAATTCCGCCTGCGTACCGTCAAAGACCTGGGTATCCACGCCTCGCTGACGCAGGCTGGCCATGATCTCGTTCATCTCGCGCGAGGCCGCGAAACGCTGGTCGGTACACACCAGCGCACGGCGCCCGACGGCGCCAACGACCTCGCCGATCACATGGCGCTGACCAACGCCAAACAATATCGAATGCGGAGTCCGCATTACACCAAATATCTCCTGCATGCCCTTCCTCCTTGTCGTGATCTAATCCTGCGTGCCCGGTCACGCAAGCGCCTGCAGCCGCTCCCAGACATCGCGGGGAAGGCTGATGCCTTGTTCCAGATTCCTGGCGCGGCGCCTGCGTGCGCCGTCACCCGGCACAACCACCGGCGAGCGCGGATCAACCGGCGCACAGTTCCGGATTTCATCCAGGTACGCCGACACGGCGCCGACTACGCCCGTGCTGGCAGGCTCCAGGACGACGAACACGTCCCCTTTGTTGCACGCGTGAGTCGAATCCAGCGTGCCGCGCACCTCGGTACCCAGCGAGCAGGCGGTCAGGCTACCCACCAGCACCTCGAATGCCAGGCCCAGGGCATAGCCCTTAGCTTGACCGAAAGGCGCGATCGCGCCGGACTTCGCGGCCATGGCATCAGTAGTGGGTTCGCCAGCGGCATCCAGCGCCCAACCCGGCTGCAGAGGAAGGTTGCGATGGGCGTAATCGTGAACCTGTCCCATTGAGATCAGGCCAGTAGCCATGTCCATGACGAACGGCTCGGGATCTGCCGGCACACCGATCGCGATCGGATTGGTACCCAACAATGCGCGCCGCCCGCCCCACGGATGCACCAGCGCCTCGCTGGTACTCAACGCGATCACGACCTGGCCCTGCTCCGCAAAGCGCTCGGCATACAAGGCAAGCATGCCGATGTGGTTACTGTTACGGATGACGGCCGAGGCAACCCCGGTCGACCTGGCGCGCTCGCTGATTTGCTCCAGCGCGGCGAAAGCCACCACCGGACCCAGCCCCCGCATGCCATCGACATCCAGTAAGGCGTCCTTCTTCCACTGCGACACGCCGCGCGTGGCGGGGGCGATCAGCTCGTTGGCGATACGTTCGACGATGCGTGGGAGGCGCAGTAATCCATGCGATGGCCGACCGCGCAGATCTGCTTCGATCAACAGGTCCGCTTGCACCACAGCGGCTTCGGCAGGCACACCCGCTCTTTCCAGCACAGCCAGCGCAACCCGTCGTGCTTCGGATGAACTAATAATTTCTGCACCCGTCATGCTTTGAAATCCAAGATGAAATCCGATTCCATGGATCGTATGTTGGTTAAACTAAGTTCCATCAAAATATCTCCGAAAAGCCGTATTGCCATCGAGGTCTTGTTGCGTGAACTGCGTGCATCTCCCATCCCGACCGGAACCGCACACCGCCGCCTTATCAGAACTTGTGGCGTATCCCTATCCGAATGACCGCCTGATGGTCGTTATCCGAAGGCGACGACTGGTTGTTGATTGATGCAATCGCGGGCAGATTCCGGGAGTCAGTGCCCGATGCTTTCTGGTAGGTTCCAAGCAGGTATATGTCGGTGCGCCTGGACAGGAAGTAGTCGATGCCCGCCATACCCTGGTGATATGTCCCCCCGTTATTGATTCCTGTGGCAGAAGACACACTGCTACTATTGGTGTAGTTGTATGCAAGACCGACCAGCAAAGCAGGGCTTATCTGGTATTTCATGCTCAACTCGGCGCTATTGAAATGGACGCTCCCTTTGTAGCCCGACGGGTTCGGTCCGCTTGTGATATCCCCGAGACCCTTAAACGCGATGTTTGAATAAGTTGCGCCCAGAGTCGCCGCCCCCAGCGTATACGCAATACCGGTGCTGATAAGCTGGTAAGCGTGTGCGGAAGTAAAACCGCTGAAAACTGGATATGTTGTATTTGCCAAGGCAGGTGAAGCTGTTCCCGATGTGGCGTTGCCAAATAGGCTTATATTCGGATTTCGGGCATTGAGGTAGCCCACACCGACTTGAAGAGGGCCCATCACATAGCCCGCACCGAAAGACCACACCTGATTGCGCGTTGCGTCACCAGCAACGCCCCCCACGCTGTAATCGCCGCCAAACGAAAATCCGGAGTAGGAGATACTCTTGAACTTGATCGTGTTATTGACGCGGAAAGTGTCGTTGAGGTTGTCCACGTCAGCCGGATGGGTTCCAACATTGCCCGCCCACTGATTACTCACCGCAATGGGACTCACAAAGTCGATGGCCGACGCATATTGACGACCGAAAGTGAAAGCCCCATAGGGCGTGGTAATGCCCACAGACGCTTGACGGCCGAACAGCAATCCACCTTGACCGAGCTTTCCGGTATTCACGTCGAATCCGTTCTCCAGAACGAATACCGCACCGTATCCGCCGCCAAGGTCCTCCGTACCTCTTAACCCCCATCGGCTCCCTTGCATGACTCCGCCCTGCATGGCGAACGATCTGCTTCCATTCATGTTGCTATTGTAGTTAATGCCTTCGTCAACAATGCCATAGAGAGTTACAGAACTCTGAGCATATGCATTGCCGGCAAACAGGAATGCACCAGTCGCTACACAGCACATAAATTTCATTTTTTTGCCTCCAGATTATAAAATTTATTGACCATCTGCTTTTTTAAATAATCCAACCTATCCAACAGCTTCAACAAAAAAAAGCAATCCTTATTTTTCATATTTCAGATATCATCGGTGCGCACCCGAGTCGGGAATCCCGCTCGGGCGGCGCTACCTGGGAAAGACTTGAGACACGCTATTGCTTCGTCATCACATCTTCCGCATGCTGCGCAGTGTTTGTGTCACAGAACATGTGCAGCGCTCGACGTCTTGCTAGCCAACCGCGCACCGCAAAAAGGGATTTTCGTGGAAATCAACAGCATGTCTCCCGGTTGATGTCGATGACGGGATACAGGTGGCTGTCCACACGCTCGGTGGGATTCAGCATCGACTTTCCGCTCCTTGTTCCTGCCCGTTGGAATGCGTGAAAGTCTGCGCGCCACCCATCATGCAGTCAAATGACTTATCCCGTATCAATCATTCCTTCCAAGGAATAATTGGGCGAGCAGTTCTTTCCCGTTCGGGAGTCGGGTGACAAGCGCTTGGGGAGATTGTCCGGACAGCAGCAGCCGGATGAAGTCGAATGCGAATAGCTTCAGAAGATGGTCGACTCGCACGGTAACTCACCTCAATCCGTCATAAATCGCTTCGACGGAACCCCGTTTTTGTGCCTCCGACTGCTTCGCCGACGCCACGAGTTACCCTGTTGATAGAGCACCCGCAACAGTCTCCGGAGAAAGGTCTTTGGCGGCAGGAACACCGACCAGCACAAGCGTGCGGTCGAGTTCAACGCGAAACCAGTACGCCTGGCGATGCAGGCGTCTCGCCGAAGGCTAACAGCATCGATAGCAATGCCGTCGCGAGTATCGTGCCGTCCGATTTCCCCATGAAGAACGGCACGACCATGAAGAGAACTATTATTTTTTTATGGTGGCGCTCATTGCGAACGCTGTTCCCTGCATGGTCACGCTGTCATCGTTGCGATCACAAAGACTTGAACGACGGCGGCACATTAACGTCGAGCACATCCAGCTCGCCTTCTGCAGCAAGAATCGCTCGAGCGCCCTGCAGTGCCTTCTCGTAACGCTCCTTTTCCGCGGCAATCTTCTCGGGCGTCCATCGATAGAATCCGTCCTTTGATTTCATTCCGATGCTTCCCGTTTCCACGAGTTCGCTCATGTAGCGGCTCGGGGCGTCGTCGTTGCAGAGATCCGGATAGATCGTCGTGCCCGCCGCGTTGTGGATGTCGAGCCCCGCGTGATCGCGTTGAAGCAGCGGGCCCGCCGCGATATAGCGGAATCCGAATCCGTATCGGACCGCGTTGTCGACGTCCTGCGGCGTGGCAATACCTCTCTCAACCAGTTTCAGCGCTTCGCGCGATAGCGCGTGCTGGATTCGATTGGCAAGAAAACCCGGAATGTCGAGTTTCACACGAACCGGGACCTTGCTCACGCTTTTCAGATATTCGGCGACACGATCGGCGACAGCGACATCGGTATGCGTCGAACACACGACCTCGACCGCAGGAACGAGATGCGCCGGCATGAAGTAATGCGTCCCCAACATCCGATAGCGCGTCTTCAACCCCTCGCCGATCTTGCTGATCGGGATCGCCGACGAGTTGCTGCAAAGCGGCGTGTCGTGCTTCGTCAGCCGCTCCAGTCTGGCAAAGATTTGCTGCTTGATCTCGATTTCCTCTGGTACTGCTTCGATCACAAGATAGATCTCATCCCAAGGAACTGAGTTGAGATCGAGATGATGCGCGAAGCTCTCGCTCTGGAACACCTTGCCCAATTTCGACATCGCCGAGCGCAATCGGCAATCCATCGTGAGCAACATCTCGTCGGGCGGATTGACAATGTGCGACACCCATCCGCAGGCGGAAAAGCTGGCTGCGATGTCCGCACCCATCGTCCCGCCACCAATCACTGCGATCGATCTACCGATCAATGCAACAGCTTCGTTTCGAACAGCAGACATGCGTTTGCTCCATTCCTGAGTATCAGGTCGCTTTGATAAACTGATTCGTGTAGAAGGCAGTTGCCGGCAGATCCGTCTTGACGCCCGCATACCGCTTCATGATATCGAGCGTCTTTTCCATGTCCGTGGGATTCATATAACCGGTCGGTGAGGTGTTGGTCGCAAGGCCCTGAAATACATGGAGGCTATCTCGCACCACTTTGATATTCAGTGGCGTGGTGCTGATCTTCATCAACGCATTCACCGCTGCGTCCGGCTCCTTGAGCGCAGCCTCCCAGGAACGCTGCACTCCTTTAACGATCTTTTGCACCAGATCGGGGCGCTCTTTCAGTGTGTCGACATGTGTAATCACGCCGGAACCGAGCGTAGGCACACCCAATTCGGCGTAGGTTACGCACTTCGCATCGAAGCCGTTAGCACGCAACGTGACAGGCTGGTCAGAAGACCCACCGAATGCCGCATCGACTCTTCCCTCACGAAGTGCCGCAAGACTCGCCGTACCATCGAGATATACCATCTCGACGTCGTTCGCCTTCATGTTGTTCGCGGCGAGCACTGCCGGCCAGATCTGCGAATTGCCGTCGCCCGGCGTCGCCGAGACTTTCTTGCCGATGAGATCACGCGCCGTTTTGACTTCGAGCCCCCGACCAGAAATCCATAGCACACCGAGATTGCTCCTGGCTAGCGTCATCACCTCGACAATCGGAATCCCTTGCGCGCGCGCGACCATCACTGCGCCGGTGTCAGCCCACGCGAACATGTCGTTCTTCGATCCGACCTGCCGGGCTGTGGCGCCGGAACCCTTCCCTTGCGCGACGTCGAGATCAATACCTAGCTCCTTGAAGTAGCCACGCTCTCGGCCCAGAACGACCGGTGAATAATTACCGACCCACGCCCAGTTGAAGCGGAACGACACTTTCTCCAACTGCTGTGCCTTCGCTGAGCGCGCGCCCAACAACAGCGTCGCCGCCGACGCCATCGAACCCGCGATGAAACTCCGTCTTGATCCCATGTTTGTCTCCTCCATCCTGATTGCGCGCATCGAAACGTAATCGATTGCATGCCGGGTCAGTATTTGATAATGCCTCGACGCATAAAGCTCTCTGTTATCCGATCGCAGTAGTCGATGAATTTCTGACTGCTCAGCACTTCCTTCGTACGCGGTCTCGGCAGGTCGATCGCCAGTACTTCGTCGACCTGCCCTGGACGTGGTGTCATCACAATGATGCGGTCAGAGAGCGCAACGGCTTCCGAAATTCCGTGCGTAATGAACAACACCGTAGGACGTTGTTCGAGCCACATCTTTTCGAGGTCGATGCGCATTTGCTCGCGGGTGAGCGCATCGAGCGCGCCAAATGGCTCGTCGAAGAACAGCACAGACGGATCGTGCACCAGCGCACGGCAGATAGCAGCGCGCTGCCGCATTCCACCGGAAAGCTCGGACGGATATTTGTGCGCGAATTCCTTCAATCCGGTTTGCTCCAGCAATTCATAAGCGCGACTTTCGATCTTGCTCTTCGACAGACGACGAATCTCCGCCTGCAGCATGATGTTCTGGAGAATCGTTCGCCATTCGTAGAGCGCATGCTCCTGAAAGACGATGCCGATATCGGTGTACGGTTTCTCGACTACCTGTCCACCGATCGTTACGGTACCACCGGACGACGACTCCAGTCCCGCGGCCATCAGCAACAGTGTGCTTTTCCCACATCCACTTGGCCCAAGCACGGAAACAAACTCGCCTTTGCCGATCGAAAAGGAGGTTTCGTTGAGCGCGAGCAGATCGTCATCGTCCGTCACATAGATCTTCTTCAGCCGATCGAACGACACCTGCGCATCCGATGATCGGGAAACTGCCTGAATATTCTGCATTGATGTGTCTCCGTCTACGTACGCTCGAATTCACAAGTGACCTACCTCAGCCGCGCTGAGCTGTTCTCCACCCTGTCATCATTCGCTCGGCAAGCTCGACGATGAAGTAGAGAACGATGCCCATCACGCTGAGAATCAGCATGCCGGCAAAAGCCAGCTTGGTGTCCATCTGGCCGTTCGCGACCAGCACGAGATAGCCCAGTCCCTGTTGCGATGCGATGAACTCGCCGACGATTGCACCAATCGCCGACGACGCCATCGCCATCTTCAACCCGGCGAAGATGTTCGGCAGCGCGTGCGGCAGACGGACTTTGAAAAACAGGTCCAGGCGCGTCGCCCCCATCGACTGAGCAACGCGTATCGGTTGCGGACGCAGTGAGGTGAAGCCAACAATCGATTGAATGACTACAGCAAAAAACGAAATCAGAACTGCGATCAAAAGTTTCGGAACGAAGCCGAAACCGAACCAGATAACGAAAAGCGGCGCAATCGCGATCTTCGGAATCATCTGCGAAAACACGATCAGTGGGTAGATCATGCGTCTCGCGAATGGTGAAAACGAGATCAGCAACGCCAATGGCACGCCAAGCAATACTGACGTGATGAACGAAGCAAGGATCACAAGCAACGTCGCCTGTCCGTGATGCACAAGCACACCAGCGTTCTGATAAATCTCCCCAAAGATATCCGATGGCATTGGCAACAGATACGAGGGAATATGCAGCGCGCGTACCGCGCCCTCCCAGATCAGGAAAAAGGCTGCGATAGCCAGGACGGGATACAGACCCGCAGCAATCGATCGTTTCGAGCGTTTTTTTGCTGTAGCGCTCATGGTCCACGATGAAGGCTTGGAAAGCTTCCTGTGCGATTCCACAATATTGTCTCCGCAAGATGACTTCCACGATTGGACAACTATCCGTTTTCACGCACCGGCATCGTTGGTATATAAGGGTGCATCGAACCATCCGTTGTACTTCGGATGATCCGCACCAATTGGAAACTCGACGACGCAGCATGATTCACTCGCGGCGAATAAGCCCGTCACCAGTTCAATGGACGCGCGCGCGTCAGCGAGCGTGACGGGAAAGGGCGCCCCCGATGCAAGCGCTTCGTGAAAAAGCTCGTATTGCCGAACAAACCACGCTGAACCAGGCGCTACCTCGGCCATTTTCTGCTCGATAGCGGCGGCCAATTCGGGGACACGCGGGATCACGGTCCACGGTTCATCGGCGGGCCGCGATGAGTTCTCGTCATGGCCAGTCTTCTCGAATGTGACGTTCTCGAAGCACAGGCGCAGCCGGGTGGTCTGACGCGCGGAGCCGAGCGTTGCGGACAACGACGCGAGCGATCCATCGTGCAACTGCAAGCTCGCGACCGCGCAGTCCTCGACTTCGATCGGATTCACGCGTGTTGTCTTGAAGCAAGCCGCCGCCTGCACGGGACCAACGAGCCACAACAGCACGTCGTGGATGTGGATGGCTTGCGTAAGCAAAACACCGCCTAGCTCGGTAGCAAACTTGCCACGCCATTCGACCTGGTAGTAGTTGGCATCGCGCCGCTTCGCGGTGTCGATGCTGGACACGTAGTGCTTGCCGGCAAGGCCCGAACGAATGACATGTCTCACCTTCGCGAGCCCGTCACCGAATCGGTATTGGAAGATAGGCATGACGCGCGCGGTCGATTTCGCCTCTTCAGCGATCACGGCATCGACTTGCGCGAGCGATGCGACGAAAGGCTTTTCGCACACGACGTGCTTGCCTTTGCGCAGACAGGCGACAACCATCGAATAATGTAACGCTGGCGGCGTACAGATCACGACGACGTCGACATCAGGCATTGACAACACTTCGCCCAGATCGCCCACTACGCGCTCTACACGGTATCGTTCCGCGAATTGCTTCGCGCGTTCGATGTCGCGGTCACAACAAGCCAACACGTTAAATCGTTTCGGCAAATGCGCAAATCCATCTTGTACATGCCAATCGGCAACCCATCCGCAACCGATAATTGCGACATTCAATACTTCTGTGTCCATCGCAGCGCTCTCGTTCATCAGCGAAGTCCCGTGAATTTCGGTTCACGCTTTTCCGAGAATGCCGCTAAACCTTCTGCGCGATCCGGCGTCGACTGATTGCGCACGACCATCATCCGTTCGTACGCGAGCCCGTTCTCGTGCGTCGCACCGGCCGCGACGCGCATGCACGCTTTCATCGCCTGCACCGCAAGCGGGCCACGCATCGAAATAACCTCGGCTATTTCTAGCGCACGCTCGACAGTCCGTTGAGGCTCGCAGATCTCGATCACGTAGCCGAACTCCTTCGCGGCTTGCGCGCTGATCGGCTCCCCTGTCATGATCATGTAGGCGGCCATCGACGGACCTAGTTTGCGCGGCAGACGCTGCGTGCCGCCGTCCCCCGCCATACCTGACGTTTTCGCTTCAGGTTGACCAAAGAGCGCGTTGCTGCCCGCGATCACGAAGTCGCAGCACATCGCGAGTTCGTTTCCCGCGCCGTACGTATAACCGTTGGCCGCCGCAATGAACGGCTTCGGAAAGCGCTCGATTTCTTCCCATGCTGCTGCTCGGCGCACGTCGTTAACAACTGCCGCCGAACCGAACTTGTGCATGTTCTTCAGATCGGCGCCAGCGGAAAACGCCTTCTCGTCGCCGGTGATGACGACGCACCGAACGTTCACGTCATCCTTGTACACGCGAAGCAGACGCCCGATTTCGATCACCATGCCATTGGTCATCGCGTTGCGTTTTTCCGGCCGGGCGATACGGATGAGGCGCACATGCGGCGACACGTGTACCGACTCAATGAACTCGGCGTCTTCCTTCGATTCGCTAGTCAAACTCATTGCCTTTTCCTTGAAATACATAAATTGGCAAACTTGATTGGTATCGCGACAATCAGCGCTTCACGGCAGCAGGATGAAATCGCGGCGCGTTGAATCCGCATTGATCGAACGCCTCGTCGAGATCGCTGCGGTCGATCTCCGAAAGACCGGGAAAAGGCACGCGCACGCGCATGTTTGGAATCACGCCTTGCCGCATCAACACGTATTTCATTCGAACACGGTAGTCCCGTATCGGCGCGCGCCAGCCAATACGCGCGATCGGGGCGATGCGATCCCAAATGTCGAAAGCTTCAGTGATCTTTCGCGCCGCGACGAGTTCGTGCATTTCGACGAGAGCCGCCGTTGCCGTCGCAGCCAACCCGATCAATGCGCCATCGCAACCCATCAGCATGGCTTCGAGGACGAACGTATCGCTCCCTGTCAGCATGCCGATCGGGCGATCCGACTTCGCGTTTTCCTTCACATTCGCGACGGTGTGATCGATGTTGAACGAGGCGTCCTTGATCGAAACGACGTTGTGAATCCTCGACAACGCAGTGATGCTTCCAGCTGGATAGCTGATGAAGTTGGTCTCGAAAGCAATCAACGGAACGCCAAGATGCTCTGCGATATAGCCGTGGAAGTCTTCGACCATTGATACGGTCACCGGGCCAAGAAAGGCAGGAACCGGCGGAAACACGACCAGCGCCTCGGCGCCGGCCTCGATCATCTGGCACCCGAGTTCGACAGCGGCGGGACCATTCGTCGTATTGACGCCCGACACCAGCGTGCAACCGTCGGCCAGCACACGCTTCGCATACCGGATCACTTCGATCTGTTCGGCAATCGAAAGCGAACTAACCTCGCTCACCGCCATGTTCATCGCAATGGCGCGCGGCCGCCCGGCTGCAATACCCTCCATGTATCGGCCCAGCGTCGACCAATCTATGGAATCGCTTTCATCGAGCGGCAAAACCGGAGCTGCAATGATGCCAGTTGCCAGATCCATTATTTAGTCTCCTGACACGGATTTTCTATGTAATCCGTAAGTGTCATATCCCGCTCTTACGACGGGTTGGAAATTATTATGAAATCGCTTTCTTTTAAGTGTCAACCCGGGATACATCCTGGTTTCCGAGCCTGTTGCGTCCGCGGGCTCGATCGGGACAGCCCCGTGCAAATGAACAGTTCAACGTGCGACCACAGACAGCGTCTCGGCAAGCGCATGCTGAAATGCGGTCTATTTCACGTTTTGCCATTGCGCATACTTGCCAACCTGGACTTCGTCGAAATCGAACCCGAGGCCCGGCTCCTGATGGAGCATCACGCGACCATTTTTGAACTCCAATTGACGATCGATCAGACGTCGGAAATTCAGGACCTGATCGTCGGGGAACAGCTCGACATAGCGGGCATTCGGCGTTGCAGCAACAAGCGGCGCGTGCAGATCGTGGAACCAGTGAGGACAGAGCACCACGCCATAGCTCGAAGCTGTCGCCGCGATACGCTTCCACTCGGTGATGCCGCCGCAGACTGCGGCATCCGTCTGCAGAATCGACGCGCCGCCGCAGTCCAACAGCGCCTTGTGATACCAGCGGCCATATCCGATCTCTGCCGTTGCGATCGGTACCTGTGTGCCGCGCGCGAGCCGTGCGTGGTTCTCGATGTCATCGGGTCCGAAAGGCTCTTCGATGAAATACGGTTCGAACTCCTCGAACCGGCGCACGTATCGCAATGCCTCGGTAAGATCGAGCCACGCGTTATTGCAATCCAGCATCAGATCGACGTCCTTGCCGACCGCCTCGCGAGCCGCCCGCACACGCGATGCTTCTTCCTTTGGCGAAAAACGGCCGGTTTTCATCTTCACCGCGCGGAAACCCAGCTCCACGTAGTGCCGCATTTCGTCCGCAAGCACCGCATCGGTCTTGCCGTCGAGATAGTATCCACCACTCGCATAAGCGGGCACCGACTCCGGTAACGCCGCCCCCAGATAGCGATGAAGGGGCAACCGATTCGTTCTCGCGTTCAGATCCCACAACGCGGTGTCGATAGCACTGATCGCTCGCATAACGACGCCAGCGCGGCCCTGCAGCAGCGACTCCTGATACATCGACGACCAGATACCCTCGATATCGTACGAATCACGGCCCAGCACAACCGGTGCCAATAACGCGGCCACCGCTTCATCGAAGATCCGGCCTGCCGAACTGCCGATATAGCAGAAGCCAATTCCCTGCACACCGTCATCGGAGCGAACTTTCACTAGCCCGTAATGCCGAACCGCGACGCTACGGTTTGAGAACGACGTCGCGCGATCCAGTGGCACGCTCGCGGTACATACATCGATCGAAGAAATTTTTGGCATCTGTTCTTCCCTGCAAGTGGTTCAATGCGGATGGAGAAACAAGTACAAGCGAATTGTGTCCACCCATTTCGAACGGAACAACCTTGCGCACACTTCTTCAGACGTCGAAAATTCCGATGTGTGGCATGTATCGTCCATTATGAGAACGTGTACGTGCAGCGAAGCTGCGTCACGCGATAACACTCGTTCTTGTGGATCGACAAGGCCGCTTTATTGACTACAATTTTCGACATCCAGACCACTCTTTTCCCGATTGCCATGGACTCGAGATTTCTTCAAAGCTTCTTGTGTGTCGTCGAGCTTGGTTCGATAGCGGAAGCGGCGCGTCATCTGGATCTCGCGCCGGCGTCGATCTCACAACGACTCAAGGCACTCGAAGACACCTTGGGAACACCGCTGATCGTGCGCGTTGGCAGAACTGTCAAGCCGACAATCGCTGGACTGAAGATTATCGACCATGCACGTGCCGTGCTTCGTGAAGTGCGCACGCTGAAATCCGCCGCATCCGACACCGCCCTTCCTGCAGGGCCGCTGCGCCTGGGCGCGACACCTTCGGCATTAATGGAGATGGTTCCATTGATTCTGAAAGCATGGATAGCCAGTCATCCACACATCGAGGTGTTCATCGAGCCAAGCTCGTCGACGCAGCTCTACTCAAGGCTAATGAACGGTGACGTCGATGCGGCCGTCCTCGTATGCCCGCTATTCGAACTGCCGAAAACCTTCGAATGGCTCAGCCTGAGAAGCGAGAAGCTGATCCTGCTCACGCCCGCGTCGCTGCCCGTGAATGATCCGATCCAAACGGTTCGTGAACAGCCTTACGTTCGATATGATCGGAACGTCGTCGGTGGCAAGCTTGCTGATGACTATCTGCGTAGACTCAGCGTGCGTCCTCGCGTGCGCTTCGAACTTGATGGCATCGAACCCATTGCACGGCTCGTTGCCGAAGGGCTGGGTGTGTCGCTACTACCGGACTGGACCTTCGCCCGCCCACTCGACAGCAGGCTCGCCCGTCACACCTTGCCCGAGCCGTGTCCATCTCGAACGGTCGGCATCATGTGGCAACGGTCTTCGCCGCAGTCGCCGTTGGCGGAAGCGTTTCTCAATATCGCCACGCCGCTCTTTCGCGGAGCGTGACACTGAGTGCCGCCAATTGCATGCGCGTCGCATCCAGTGAGATTCAACGGTCGTTGTTGTCGCAGCACATTAGGTCGATGAGTTCCGTGATATTGGTCAGTGATTCCACGTTATCCAGCAACTCGATGACACGCTCGCACGACGCGGTGCCCAGTACGGGCGTCATTAATTGACTTGCCTTCTCGCGAACCTGCGCATCGGACATCGGATTCTCGATTCGCCCGAGCACATATTTATCCTGTTCCGCTCGCCACGTTTTTCCGCCTGCCTCGATTTCAACGCGCGCGTCGAAGTAGCTGAGACTTGAATCGGAATCGAGGAACTCGATACGCTGCGACATCTGCACAACGTCTGCAGCATGCATGCGCGCTTCGTCGTGAGCAGCGCTGAAAGTCAAACGACCATCGAGTAATGTTACCGAGAGGCAATAACGCAGGTTGACGTCCGGCATCATGGACAGATCTCCCACTACGGCGTACCAGTCCCGGTGGTAATAAAGCTTCACGCATTCGATCGCGTGCTTCGGGAAACCCTCGAGCGCGAGGATTTTTTCCACCGCCATCACGGGTGCGGCGATTGGATAGCCGACGGAGTAGTACTTGATGTCGCTCCCGGCGATCGCGTACTGCTCACCCAGTCCGTCTACCAGTGCTTCCGGCCGCGGATATCGCGTGATGCACTCAAGCATGCTGCGCTGCCTCTCGTCAAGCACATCACCTGAGCCGGTAAAGCCTGCGCGAACCAGCAGCGCCGCCTTCACGCCGTTGCTGGCCGGCATTCCGGCGAAGCAATAACTTTTGAGTGTGTGGCTCGTATCAAGCCGCCAGGTCGTCAGCCCCGACGCTTCCTGTGCAAGATAGTTGAGCAGGATCGCGAACTGCTCGGCGTCGAATTTCATCAACGCACCAGCGGCATAGCCAGCGCCGAACAACGGACCATATGCGTGGCTCGCGAGAGAGGCGCGTTTCGAACTCATGTCGGCGCCAAATGCTCGTGCGAACCGTGTTGTCATCTCATAGCCAAGCACGACCGCGCGCATGAAATCACGCCCGCTTGCGTCAGTCCATTCCGCGGTCGCCAGCGCAGCCGGCAGAACGCCGCAGCCGGGATGCGTCAGGCTTTCCTGATGCGAGTCGTCTGATTCGTCAGCGTGCGCTGCCATGCCGTTTGCCAGTGCCGCCTCCACCAGCGGCGCACGGATCCGCGTACCAACGATTCCTGCTTGGGGCGCGCCGCCAATCATCCTCGCGTAGCGCTGCCCAGCCCGGCCAGCACTCATTCGCGAACCGGACACGAGCGCGCCGATGGTGTCGACAATATGATTCCTCGCGTGTCGCTCGACATCGGCTGGCAGCGCGGTCGCGAGCGCATGCGATGCGAAGTTGGCAACGTCCAATCCGAATCGGGATGTCAACATCACAAGTGTCCTCGTTGGCTGGAATCTGGCCAGTTCAACACTACGCCGCAGGAGGCACCGCAGTACTCCCGCGAACGACGAGCTCCGCGGTTAGTTCAGGTATTTTCGGTGTATCTACTCCGCTTATCGAATCGAGAATAAATCCAGCGACCGCCTCACCCATTTCCTGCGCGGGAACGTGGATCGTCGTGAGTGGTGGGCTCAAATGCGCAGAGGTATCGATGTCGTCGAAACCGACGATGCTCAACTGCTGCGGAACGGCAATACCAAGTGCGCTCGCTTCAATGATCGCGCCCGATGCGATGTAGTCGTTCGTGCAGACGATCGCAGTAGGCTTGACACGCTCACTGGTCATGATCTGCCGTAACCCTTCGCGCGCGCTTGCAATATGTTTGCGGTCGACCCGCACGACATGCTGGGGCCGGATACCGAGTCCCGCATTCGCGAGCGTGTCGCGCACCCCCTCCATCCGTTGCTGGATCCGGTCGTTGACGTCGAATTGATGTGCGAGCATTGCGAAGCGGGTATGCCCGAGGTCAAGCAGGTGCTGCGTGATCGTCGAAGCGGCTGCGTAATTGTCGATACCGATGCAGACGTTTTCTGAATTGCGCCCATTCGTATACGTCATCACGTACGGCACATTGTGAGCCTTCAGCAACTCGATCAGCGCGGGCGGCTGCGCTTCGCCGACCAGCACCATCCAGTCGACGCCGCGCTCCACCATTTTGCGAGCCTGTTGCAGATGCATGTTCGGGTCTGGCTCGATGCATCCGAGAATCAGCGTGTAATTCGCCTTGCCCAGTTGGCGCTGCAAGCTTTCGATCAGATTCGCGAAATTCTGGTGGCTGAGCGTCGGAATCAACACGCCAATGGTGCGTGATCGTAACGACGCCAAGGCTTGGGCTGCGCCATTGGGCACCCAGTTCAACACCTGCGCGGCGCGCAGCACGCGTTGCCTGACATCTTCGGATACCAGATCGGGATCATTGAACACGCGCGAGACCGATGCAGGCGATACCTTGGCCAACTGGGCAACGTCCGAGAGGCGCACAGGATTCGCACCGGTTTTACGGACTCGCTTCATTGCCACCGACTTGTCGACGGTTTTAATACTCATAAATCGCTCTCGTCCATCCGTTCAAGATTCCCGCACGAAAGCGTGCCATTTCGCAGTATATCGCGGCGTCTGACCGGTCACGGACCGCCGGACGACGTTCAGCCGAGGTCAACGCCGCACGCGAAACGCGACGCCATCAATGGCTTTGCTGCCTCGAAACGGCATCGACCACGTCTTGCAACCCGCTCTCGCGGTTCTTCTCCTGCTGCGCCCTGCCACTCTTTCTCGCGCGGCTCGCAGCAATCCGGCTGCGCACGAACGTGAAAACCTGAAAGAGAATGAGCAAGGTGCTAATCGAAAGAAACGCTGCGCTGATCGGCCGCGTTACCAGGGTGGTGAGATCGCCGCGCTCCAGCAACATCGCACGCCTGAAGTTCTGCTCGAGCATGGGGCCGAGCACAAAGCCCAGGACTATCGGCGACACCGGAAACTTCAAGGCAAGGCAGATCGCGCCGATCACGCCGAACACCGCTACCTCGCCAACTTCGAACAGGCTGTTGTGCGAGCTATAGACACCGACTGCGATAAAGAACAACGCTGCAGGGTAGAGGAATCGGTAGGGAACCTGCAGAAGCCGAACCCAAACACCGATCATCGGCACGTTGAGTATGACCAGAAGGACATTGCCGATCCAGAAGCTCGCGATCAATCCCCAGAAGATATCCGGGTGTTCCGTTATCAACTGCGGTCCCGGCTGCACACCCTTGATGATCAGCGCGCCCAGCAGCAGCGCCATCACGGCATCCCCAGGAATACCGAGAGTCATCGTCGGAATGAAGTCGACCTGCGTCTTCGAATGCGAAGCCGCTTCGGGCGCGGCAACGCCTTCGATCGCCCCTTTGCCGAAACGCTCGGGGTTGCGCGATATCTTGCGTTCGAACGCATAGGCAATGAACGTCGTAATCGTCGGGCCGGTGCCCGGCATCGCGCCGAACAGCGTGCCGATGAACGTGCCGCGCAGCATCGGCTTGAACGACTGCTTGATCTCGGCCCAGCTCGGACGCATTTCCGACATGCGCACTCGCGTCGTCCTGGCTTGCATATGTACGCGATTGATGCTCGACAGGAAGTCCGCGATACCGAAAAGGCCCATGCACAGCGCGCCTAAATCGATGCCGTCCGAAAGCTCCGCTGAGCCGAACGTGTATCGCATGGTGCCACTAGTCGGGTCCGTGCCGACCACGCCGAGCACGAGACCGAACAGCGTCATCGCAATACCTTTCAGCGGCGACCCGCGCGACATCGTCGCGCCCGCGACGAGGCCCATCAGCATGATCGAGAACAGTTCCGATGGTCCGAACTTGAACGCGACACTCACCAGCAGCGGCGACAGAAAGATCATCACGAGAATGCCGACCGACGCCGCGAAGAACGAACACATCATCGTAATGCCGAGTGCCGTGCCGCCCTTGCCTTTCTGTGTCAACGGATAGCCATCCAGACAGGTCACCGCATGCGGCGGGTGACTAGGCAGATTCAGCAGAATCGCGCCGATCGCCCCACCGTATTGCGAGCCGTAGAAAATGCCGGCCAGCATCAGAATTGCGGGAACCGGTGCAATAAAATAGGTCAGCGGCAAGAGCATCGAAATCGTCGTCAGCGCACCCATGCCCGGCAGAACGCCGATCAGATTCCCCACGAGCACGCCGAAAAACGACCACATCAGGTTACCGGGTTGGAGCGCGACGCTAAAACCGTACAGCAGATCGACGATACTGTGTCCCATCATTCAACCCCAAGCGAGAAGCGGCATCTGCAATCCAAGCCCATAACCGAACACGACCACGCCAAACACGGTGACCAGCACCGCGAGGATGAGGCAGTCGCGCAGCCGGTTCTGCTTGTCGCCGAGCGCCGCGATCAGGACGGATGCGAAAGTCGCAGGAATCAGGCCGCCATACGTGCCGAACAGCACGAATGCGGCAACACCGCCGAGAATGCAGAACCAGCCGCGCCATTGCGGCTGAATCCGTATCTCTTCGCGTTCCTCTTTTTTCTCCGTCGCGATAATGGCGCCACCGATCAACACCATGAGCACGCCGAGCACGACGGGGATGAAACCGGAGCCCATCTCGGATAGCGTGCCGACGTGGAACGAAAATCCCCCTACCGTCACGCCCACACCCAGCAAGATCAGCAATGCCCCGCCAATCTGGTCGCGCGACACCCCCCATGCTCTGTTCATGAATGCGTCTCCATGCAAATCGTTGTAGCGACTCCAATGCCTACCGGACAGCCCATCCGCGGTATTCATCCTGCTTCTTCGAGATCGGCAGATTGACCGTCGAACCATTGCGCGCCGACAGATACAGCGCCGTGACCAGTTCGATCGAAGCGCGCGCGTCGTCCAGCGTGACCGGGAATGGCGTACCCGACGAGAGCGCCTGATGAAACAGTTCGTACTGGCGACTGAAATAGCTGAAGCGGCTGGTTTCGACATCCATCGCCGCGTCGATCTCGCGTT
Source organism: Paraburkholderia sp. Ac-20336 (assembly GCF_017105025.1). Taxonomy (NCBI): domain Bacteria; kingdom Pseudomonadati; phylum Pseudomonadota; class Betaproteobacteria; order Burkholderiales; family Burkholderiaceae; genus Paraburkholderia; species Paraburkholderia sp. Ac-20336. The sequence continues at coordinate 153,233 of NZ_JAAGPS010000002.1, forward strand.
TCGCTTCGTCGCTTCTCGGCAGCACGATCCACGGATCGTCGGCGATACGCTCGGTCTCGTGATTCACGAGGCGTTCGAACGTCACGTTCTCGAAGCACATGCGGATGCGGGTCTGCTGTTTGACGGACCCAAGCGTCGCGCCAACGGATACGAGCGATCCGTCCGACATCTTCAAACACGCGACGCCGCAATCTTCAACCTCGATCGGATTGACGCGCGTGTCGTTGAACGACGCGACCGCCACGGCCGGTCCGATCAGTGAATACAGCAGATCGTGAATATGGATCGCCTGCGTCACCCACAGACCACCGAGCTCCGTCGCAAACTTGCCGCGCCACGCCTGTTCGTAGTACTTGGCGCCGCGTGTTCTGGCAATTTCGACCGTGGTGGCGAAATGCTTGCCGGCCGCTCCGGACGCAATCGCGCTGCGGACTTTCTCCGCGCCATTGCCGAAGCGATACTGGAAAATCGGCATGACGCGGCCAATGGAACGGCTTTCGGCCGCGCGAATGTCGTCGACCAATTCCATCGAACTTGTGAGCGGCTTCTCGCAGATCACGTGCTTGCCCGCGTTCAGTGCCTCGATGGCCATTGGATGATGTAGAACCGGCGGCGTGCAGATCACGACGACGTCGATTTCGCTCATCGCGAGTACTTCGGCCAGCGTTTCGGCCTGTATCGGTATGTCATGCCGCAGTGCGAACTCCGCGCGTCGCTCCGCGCTCGTGTCGACGCACGCGCGGACCGTGAATCTGTCCGCGAGCGGCCGCAGACCTTCCATGTGAATGTCACCCGCCCACCCACATCCAACGATAGCCAACTGGATACGTTTCATGATCGTCAGGTTTCCTGCCTGCTTTTGTGATGTTCAGCGCGACGCGCCGAATCAGTTTGCTGAGATACCGGTCTGTTTGACGACGCCCGCCCACTTGCGTACTTCCTGCCCGAGGTAGTCGCCAAATTGCGGCGGCGTATTGCCGACGATGTCGACGCCCAGTTGTCCAAGCTGCTGCGCAACGCCCGGGTCCTTGAGAATCGTCACGAGTGTCGAATTCAGTTTGTCGACGATTGGCGCGGGTGTTCCGGCCGGAGCGAATACGCCGCCCCACGACGCCGAGTCGAAACCCGGAATGCCGGACTCGGCAATGGTCGGTGTATCGGGCAGCTTCGGCGTGCGATTCGCGGTCGTCACCGCGAGAATGCGCAAATGGTCGTTCTTGATGAACGGCAGCAATGCCGGCAACGTCACGATGCCCATCATCACGTGGCCGCCGATCATGTCGTTCAGCGTGAACGGGTCGCCGGAGTACTGGACGTGCGTCAGTTTGATCTTGCCCATCACTTCGAGCAGCCCTGACGTCAGGTGCGTCGCCGATCCGATGCCGCCCGTCGCGAAGATCGGCGGCTGCTTGCTGTCCCGCAGGTAGGCCAGGAATTCCTGCATATTCTTGACCGGCAGCGACGCGTTCACGACGACGACCATCGGCACGTTGCCTGTCTGCACGATCGGCACGAAGCTTTTGATCGGATCGAACTTCACGTTCTTGTAGATCGCCGGATTGATCGCGTTCGGGCCGACGTTGCCCATCAGGATCGTATAGCCGTCGGGCTTGGCGCGCGCGACGTCATCCGTGGCGATGTTGCCGTTTGCGCCCGGCCGGTTCTGGATCACGACCGGCTGACCAAGCGCCGCGGACATCTTCGGCGCGAGAATTCGCGCGATCACGTCGGATGCACCGCCCGGTGGATACGGAATGATGAACTGGATGGGCCGCGACGGATAAGTGTCCGCCGCCGACGCAGCCATCGACATGACGCCGAACAGCATCAACGCGCCGAGCCACGACTTCCAGGTACTTTTCATGTTTCGTCTCCTTTGTTTATTGTCGTTGCCCGCGTCAAGCCGGCGAGCCCACGATCTTTCTGGCAATGAGATCGTCGATTGCTTCCCCGCTGTACCCATGCTCGGCGAGGATCTCGCGCGTGTGCTCGCCAATGTTCAAGCCCTTGATGCGCAGCGGCGGCACTTTCCCGTCGTAGCGGATCGGATGGTTCACTAACACGACCTTGCGTCCGTTGATGTCCTCGGGACGGAAGACTTCCATCGCGGCAGCCTGAGGATCTTCAGCGACGTCGTCGAAATCGTGCACGGGGCCGTACCAGATCGCGAGCTTGTCGAATCCCGCAGCGGCTTCCTGGTAGGTCTTCGTACTCATCACCTTTGCGAAGGTCGCTGCGATGTGATCACGATCCTTGTACGGATCGAGCCGCTGCAATTCACGCAGCTCGGGACTGTCGAGCGCCTCGGCGAGTTTCTCGACCGGATTGGTCGAGACCGCCATTTCACCGTCTTTCAGCTGATAGACACCGTACGGTGCATGGTGATACCAGGTGGCAAGATGCGGATCGCGATTCATCGTCTGCGCGCCGGGTCTCACCGACATGTACACGGTCAGCGGTTCGGTCTGCAGATCGAGACCCGCGGTAAAAAGCGAGCTTTCCACCCGGCCACCCTCACCTGTCGTGAGCTTCTTGACGTACGCGGCGACGATGCCCATCGCGAGCAGCGCGCCCGCGTGCTGATCGATGACCGCCGACCCCACCGCCTTGGCTTCACCATGCCGATGACCGGTCGCGCTCATCAGACCCGTGCGCGCCTGAATGATCAGATCCTGCGATTCGCGCGCGAGCATCGGCCCCGCATTGCCCCAGCCGGTACCGCTCGCATAGATGATGTCGGGCTTGCGCTTCCTGATGTCCTCATACGACAGACCAAGCCGCGCCATCACGCCATGCCGGAAATTCTCGACGACGACATCCGCCTGCTCGATCAGCGAGAGAATCACTTCCCTGCCTTCCGGCGACTTCAGATCGGCCGCGAAAAGCCGCTTGTTGCGAAACGCGGACAGATACAGACCGCTCGCGCCGCCCATGTCCGCACCCGCCCAGCGACGCGAACGCTCGCCGCCAAGCGGCTCGACCTTGATGATGTTCGCCCCCATGTCGCCGAGATATTGCGTACACGCGGGGCCTTGCAGAACATGACAGAAGCTCACGACCTTCATTGAATTCAGCAGCACCATTTCCTCCTGGACTGGTTGACGGCAAACGTCATCGACGAATTTGATGACGCTGGCAGTCGTTCGATATGCGGTTATTCGCCGGTGAATCGCGGACGCCGCTTTTCCTTGAATGCACTCAGGCCTTCCTGCCTGTCCCGCGAGCGGTGATTACGAAACATCGCCACACGCTCATAAGCGAGGCCGTTCGATGCGCTCGCACCGACCGCCTCGTGAATACACGCCTTCGTAAGCTGAACGGACGTGGGCGAGCGCTCGGCGATAGTCCGGGCAATCTCGAGCGCGCGGCCGAGCGTGTCGGCCGGCTCGCAGACTTCGAGCACGTAGCCGACTCGCAACGCCGTTTGCGCATCGATCATCTCGCCGCTCAGCAGCATGTAGGCCGCCAGTTGCGGTCCGAGCTTTCTCGGCAGACGCTGTGTACCGCCGTCGCCGGCAAGCCCGCCGTTGCGCACTTCCGGCTGGCCGAACAGCGCATTCGATCCCGCGACGATGAAATCGCAACACAGCGCGAGTTCATTGCCCGCGCCGACCGCAACGCCATTCACGGCGGCAATCATCGGCTTCGGAAATGTCGAGATCGTTTGCCACGCGTCGATCCGGCGAGGATCGGACACGACATCGATCACGCCGTAATGGAGCATGTTCTTCATGTCCGCCCCCGCCGAAAACACGGTCTCGCCGCCCGTGATCACGACGCATCTGACCGATGGATCATGCGCCGCGTCCGCCAGCACGCGGCCCATCTCGATCACCATCGGGTTGCTCAGCGCGTTGCGCTTTTCGATCCGGTCGATGTGAATCACCAGCACATGCTCCGTGCTGCACTCGCACACGACACACTTCACGTCCGCTGAATCTCCGTAGTCCACAACACCTCCTGAACGTCCTCGTCGATTTCAGCGAACGAACTGCGCGCCGCCCGGACGGAAGCGCGGATCGAACAGATCGTGCTCGTCGAAGATCGCGTCGATGTTCCGGCGGTCATAGTCGGTAAGCGTGGTCAACGGTGCACGCACTTTCATGTTCGGCAGCACGCCCTGCTTCATCAACGCGTATTTCGTGCGTACGCGGTAGTCGCGCAGCGGCGTGCGCCAGCACGCGCGCGCCAGCGGGCCGAGACGGAACCAGATCTCATACGCCTCGGCAACCTTGCGCTCGGCCGCGAGCTTCTGCATCCTGACGATCTCCGCGGTGCCCGTGGCCGCGAAGCCGATCAGCGCGCCATCGCATCCCATCAGCATCGCCTCGAGAATGAACGTGTCGCTGCCGGTCAGCACGCCGATACGGCGCTCCGCCTCACGCGCTTCCTTGATGTTCTCGTTGGTCTGCTCGACGTCGAACGACGCGTCCTTGATGCCCTCGATGCCCGGAATCTTCGAAAGCGCCCTGATGGTTCCGGGCGGATATTTGCTGAACACGTTCTGGAACGCGAGCATCGGCAGCTTCACCGCGTCCGCGACGGCCGCGTGATAGTCGAACACCATGTCGACCGTGGGCGTGCCGACGAATGCCGGCATCGGCGGGAAAAGCACGAGCCCGTCGACATCGAGGTCCTCGAAGCGCTTCGCGAGCGCCACCGCCGCGCTCGTATGCGTGGCATTCACGCCCGACAGCAGCGCGACGGATTTGCCGAGCGTGGCGCGGCAGCGCCGGATGACCTCGAGCTGCTCGTCGACCTCGAGCGAACTGACTTCGCTCAACGCCATGTTCATCGCGACAGCGCGCGGCTGCGCGGCGCCCACTTCGGCGATGTACCGGTCGAGCGTATTCCAGTCGATCTCGCCGCTTTCGAGGAATGGCAGAACGGGGGCGGCGACAACGCCTTGTCCCAGGCTGTGACTCATGATTCACGTCTCCTGATGAATACGGTTGTGTAGTCCCGACGCGCAGCGCGTCCGACGATGCTGCCGGTGACGTGCGTCCCACGACGGACCAGACATGTCATCCGAAAGTTAGGCCATTATGAAATCGCTTTCATAGACGGTCAATGCTATTTTTTATGGGGTTAACGATAGTTTAAGGAAGCGCTTTATATGGAAAGACGGCACGCTGCCGACCCGCTTTGCCCAGCGTCGGACGAGACTGGAAGACGGATGATGGAGCGACAACGAACCGTCAGCAGGCGCCGTCGCGATTCAGGGAGCCCGAGAGAAAATCGATAAAAATTCCGACTTTGCCCGATAGATGGAACCGCTGCGAATAGGCTGTGTAGATATCGGCAGTAGCCAGCGAGGACGCACATCGGCACACCCAGGCCGATGTGGCAATTCGTGAAATAGACTGCGGTGTTTGTTTGATGACGACCTATGCTCGATTGCGAATTCCCGGCCGAACGGACGTACGCGAAAGTCTCCATTAACTGGCGTTACACTGGCGACCCTTTCATAAAAGATACTGCGGACGTCTGAGGCTCGTGCTGCAGGAGCCGCACGAACGCACATCGGGCGTCAAACGAGCGCGGCGCGATGTGCGGTGCGGCAAAAAGCCGGCCGGACACGCTACAACCATGGCAATTACGCTTGCACAACTCAACTGCATCCGGCAGGTAGTCGACAACCAGTTCAGTGTATCGCGAGCCGCGGAAATGCTATTCACCACGCAGCCCGGTGTCAGCAAGATGATCCGCTCCCTCGAAAGCGAGCTCGGCATCGACATCTTCGTGCGGCGCGGCAATCGCCTCATCGGGCTCACGGACGAGGGCCGCGAGGCATACGCTCTCGCGCGGCGCATGCTGCAGGACGCGCACTCGCTGCAACGGTTGCACACAAGCTCGGGCCGCTCGGAGATCACCGGGGTATTGCACGTCGGTACCACGCACATTCACGCACGCTACCGACTGCCGAGTCTCACCCAGCGATTCCTGGAGGCTTATCCGAAGGTGCAGCTCGAATACTCGATGTGTTCGCCCTCGGAAATCTACTTCGGTGTGCGAGACGGGACGCTCGACATTGGGCTCAGTGCTCTGCCGGAAAGCACACGGGCAAGGATTCTCGCAATCCGTGCATACGAAATGGAGCGCTGTCTGATCGTACCCGCCGGGCATCCGCTTCTCGATATCGACGCGATTACCTTCGAAGAACTCGCTAGATGGCCGTGGGTCGTGCACGATGAACGCTTTACGGCCGGCGCGGTCGTTCAGCGGGCGTTCCAGATGCAAGGGATGCAGCCGAACATCGTGGTCCGCGTGATGGACGCGAGTGTCGTGAAGGCATACGTCGCGCAAGGCATAGGCATCGCGGTACTACAAAAAATGGCGATGGAAGATGAGACTGATCCGCGCCTGAGGCAGATCGACGTGAGCCATCTGTTTCCGTCACCCAGCGCAATGATTACCGTGCGAGCCGACCATCTTCTGAAGGTATTCGCGTTCGACTTTATCCGGCTGCTGCTGCCCGGACAGCCGCCCGAAGCACTCGCCGCCCGGCTCCCGAACGGCAAGGAACTGCTCGCCCAATCATTCCTTGGAAGGAATGATTGATACGGGATAAGTCATTTGACTGCATGATGGGTGGCGCGCAGACTTTCACGCATTCCAACGGGCAGGAACAAGGAGCGGAAAGTCGATGTCGAATCCCACCGAGCGCGTGGACAGCCACCTGTATCCCATCGTCGACGTCAACCAGGCGTTTCGAGGCGGGCCACGTACCCTGAAATTTCTCGCGCAGATCAACAAGGCGTCACTCGTGATGCTGGTCGAGACCGGTATCGTGCCGGCGGATATCGCGGCGCGGATCGCAGCAGGCATTCTTGCAATCGACGATGATCAGGACGCGCCGCAGTCCGGCGATTATCTCCAGTACGAACAGCGGCTCGTCGCAAGGATCGGCCCGCAGGCCTCGCTTGTGCATGCGGGGCGCAGCCGGCAGGACATCGCTTCCACTCTCTCGCGAATGAACCTGCGCGATGATCTGCTGAATGCGCACCACGCACTCGCCTCGGCGCGAGCCGCGGTTATCGAACTCGCCGACGGGCATCGCGATACGATCATCCCCGCCTACACGCATGGCGTGCAGGCGCAGCCGACTACGCTGGCGCATTATCTGCTCGCGCTGTCGGGCAGTATCGGGCGACAGCTCGAACGTTTCGTCGAGGCGTGGAAGCGGTTGAACCTGAGCAGCCTGGGCGCAGCCGCGCTGTCGACATCGAGTTTTCCGGTCGATCGGAACCGGCTCGCCACGCTGCTCGGTTTCGACGGGCTCATCGAGAATGCCTATGACGCGAATCATTTCGCACCGGTCGACAGCGCGCTTGATTACGCGAACGCGCTGTCGGTCTGTGCAGTACAGATCGGCCAGTTTGCGCAGGATATTCACGCGCAGTACGCAGCGCCCGTGCCGTGGCTAACACTACAGGCGGGCGATCTGATCGGCGTCAGCAGCCTGATGCCGCAGAAGCGCAATCCCGCGGCCCTCGAACAGTTGCGCGCACAATGCAGCCTGCTGCTTGCGGACATGCAGGGCCCCTTCATGCTCGCGCACAACGTGCGCACCGGCATGTTCGACTACCGTGCGTACGACCCGCTGCCGACGACGCGGCCCGTTGCGATGCTGGCGCTGTTCGAGCGCGTGGTTCGTGCGCTTATCGTGAACCGCGAGCAGGCGCGCGCGGAAGTCGACGCCGACTATTCGACCGTTACCGAGATCGCCGACAAGCTGATGCAGCGTGCGAATGTGCCCTTCCGGATCGGCCATCATTTCGCGTCGGTGCTGACGGACTACGGTCGCGCACAGCGCAAGCGCCCGTGTGACATCGGCTACGCCGAGGCTGCGCGGCTATACGAGCAGGCCAATGACGAGCCGATGCCGCTCGATGAAGCTGCATTCGCGCAGTGCGTGGATCCCGCGCAGATGGTATTCAGCCGACGCGGCAGAGGGGGCCCCCAGCTCGACGAGGTCGCGCGGATGTTCGCTGACGAGAGCCGTGCGACGGCGGCGGCACTCGACTGGAATCGCGCAACGCGCGCGCACCTTGCCGAGACCCATGCTGAGCTTCAACAGTTGACTGTAGCGCTTGCGCACTGACGTTCATGGCCGGCCTCCATGGCTAGCTATCAGAATCAATACAACAAAGGAGACAACCTTGCTATGGCTGCTGTCTAGCACATCAGCCACCGGGGCGCCGTCATGTATATGGGCTAAATCGTGGACATCACGAAGCCGAAAAATACGCTCCAGCCTTTCGGTTACGTCGTAGACAGCGTTCCGCTGCGCGAGCTCTCCGGGAGACATTTTGCAAGGTTGCAGTACAAAGGAGCAGAAGATGGCCACCGTAGCCATGGAGGATGCTGGACATCGTTCAGCGCGTCTACGCAGATATCAGCGCATTTTCATCACGTTATGCGTATCGTCAATTGCATTCAATTTTTTGGACCGCGCTACGATCACGATCAGCGCCTCGACCATTCGCAGCGAGCTGGGATTGTCGGCAACCCAGATCGGGAGTCTGTTGTCCGTGTGGTCGTTCGCCTATGCTCTATCATCGCTGCCGAGCGGTTTTCTCGTCGATCGGCTGGGCGTTCGTCGTATGGCAAGCGGCTCAATCTTTATCTGGTCGATTTTCCAGGCGCTAGGCGGATTCACAACGGGCTTTGCCCAATTGTTGGCCACGAGATTGTGTCTCGGTATCAGCGAAGCGCCAACAGGCCCATCGAATGCGCGAGTGGTCGCCAGTTGGTTTCCTAAGAGCGCGCGAGGTACGGCAACCGGCATATATGTTTCCGGGACACAACTAGGCCCAGCATTCGCGCCGCCTATCCTGACCGCTCTGCTCGTTACGCTCGGCTGGCGCGGGATGTTTATTGCGATGGGTATTGTCGGTGTGATCTTCGCGGCAACGTACTATGTACTCTATCGCGACATCGAGAAGACCGATCTCACCCGCGAGGAAGAAACTTATCTCACAGCAGGTGCAGACGAAGAACCACAAAGCGTGATCACGCTGGATTCGTGGCTGCGCCTGTTCAGGTTCAAGACGATCATCGGGCTCATGATCGGGTCGTTCGTTCAAGGCTGGGCGGGATATATTTTTATCGGTTGGATGCCGCTTATGCTGGAAACCCAGTACAAGACGAGTCTGGCGCAGACCGGAGTGTTTGCGGCCCTACCGTTCATCGGCGGTGTAGCGGGCGCATTGATTGGCGGTTTTGTTTCAGACCGTCTCGATAAGATCGGGATCGGTGCTGTTCGAAGCAGAAAGTTACCGATCGTCTTCGGAATTTTAGGACTCGCATTATTCACCGCATTAACAGGCTATTCACACAGCGTCGTAGCATCGATCACCTTTAGCTTCTTTGCGCTTCTCTGCTCATCCGCGGCGACTTCGGGTATGTGGACGGCGGCGGCAGTGCTCGTACCACGCCGACTTGTTGGTTCTGTTGGCACACTCTTCAATTTTGCATTCTCTCTCGGCGGGGCGATTTCGCCGCTGGTCACTGGCTACACTCTCGATCTCACAGGATCATTCATCGTGACCTTGTTCATCGGCGCAGGCATCGGAGGCGTCGGTGCTTGTATTGTTGCCGCGCTGGTTCACCGGCCGGTGCACGAAACAGACCTTCAATCCTATAAATAAATATGGAGAGATCAATCATGGAGCCGACTTACGAAATCACTGCCGTACGATACGCTCGTTCGGATGGACGCCGACAAACTCAGAACTTTCTCTACGCCGACGATCATGATGGGGAGGTCAGTCCGCTAGATTTCTATATTTTCGTCGCCCAGGGAGGCGGCAGAACGTTTGTCATCGATACAGGGTTTGATCCCGAATCGGGTGCGCAAAAAAATCGCGCGGCAATTCGTTCGCCTGTCGACGCACTGAAATCTGTTGGCATCGATGCCTCGTCCGTCGAAGACGTTATTCTGACCCATATGCATTGGGATCATGCAGGCGGAATGCGCTATTTTCCGAAAGCCAGATTTCATATTCAAGACGCGGAAATGGAATTCTGTACGGGACGTTGTATGTGCCACAGTGTCTTTCGCAAGCCGTTCAACGTAGAACATGTCGTCTATGCGGTACGAGCTCTTTTCGACGATCGACTCGTATTCCATGATGGCGACTATACGCTTGCGCCAGGAATTACCGTTCATCGTATTGGCGGTCATACACCGGGGTTGCAGGTGTTGCGCATTCGAACCAAACGCGGGCATGTGGTGCTGGCTGGAGACGCAGCTCATTTTTGGGAAAATCTCAGGAAACGCGCTCCTTTTCCGGTCGTCGCAGACTTGTCTGCCACACTAGAGGGCTATGGCAAGCTGGAGAGGCTTGCAGATAGCGCAGACCATATCATTCCCGGACATGACCCCCTGTTGCTCGAGAGCTTTCCAAAACACACTCTTGACGATCAGTCCGCCAGGGTGGATCTCCCTTTACTACGTCTCAATTGATCAAATATCCTCAGGATAACGATATTGAACTGTTTTTTTAGAGGAACGATCGCTACGAAAACTAATGAGAGTCACCTTTACTGCCATTATCGCTTTCCTTCCGAGATGATCAGTTACGCGATCTGGCTGCATTTCTGCTTTCCTTTGAGCTTGCGGCGATGAGAGAAAACTGCGTCGGGAACTAGGCATGAATCGCGACCATAGCCAACAGTAAGCCGAATACCAGCCGCCGAGGTCCTCGATACCACAGCGACGCGGGCGCCTCTGCGGCGTGAACTTCAATATACCGCTGTGCGTTGTGGCAAGGTCTTTCTGTTCCGATTCCGACAGCGAAGCGGGGGACGTTACGCGGCGCAAGTTTGTGGCACAGCCTGCCTTGTTGACGCAGTCACCCAGTCACGTACTGGCGGAAGACAGCCGGAGTCGAACCGACCTGAGAGCGTCTGACGCCCTCAACTGAGTTTGAAGCTCAGCCGCACCACCGGATGCGAATGTCTTCCTTCGGTGATTGCATGTGCCGTTAACCATAAAGTGGCCACTTGGCCAAGTTATGCTTGATTGCACGATTGGCCACATTATGCGTTATCAGACAACCGTGGTAGTTTAAAAGGTTTTGCTGGGAGAGTGCCGAAAATGGGCATAAAAAAACCGGCGTCACGCCGGTCTCATTGTGCCCACTGGGCATGTGATGGGAACCTCTGGCCTACGTCAGCTCGTCCCGGAACTCCTGCAGCAGGTAGACAGCGCCCTGGACTTTGCCGAACTCTTCGGGCGTCAGTCGCGTCTTCAGCGAGCGAAGATTGACCGCCTGGCCATCGGCGACCATTCCCAAGCATGCGGCCTCGACGATGCTCCGAGTCTGCTCGACGCTTTGCTCCCCTTTTCGCTTCATATACTGCTTCCATCGCTCGCTCAGAATGCGAGCCTCCCGATTGGCGTTCCGGTAAAGCCCGTGCAGATTGATGTCGAGTCGGCGTGCAACTTCGGCGACGCTGATAGGCGTCGGCAACCTGGCCATCACCATCATCTCCGTTCGGACCTTGTCCCAATCGAGCGTCCGTGGAGTCGACCTCGCTCCATGCTCGGGAAACAGCAGCGCCAACTGATGCACGCTGGCTGACATCGGTGTCCAGCCAGATAAGTCACCGGTGAGCACTTTCGTGAGTGACAGTCCGGTCTGCGACGCAATACGAAGATGCCCAGGCAAGCCCGGGCACCCGCCACTTTTCATCCAATGATGGACTGTCGCTCGATTCAACCCGATTCGCTCGGCAAAATAGGCACTCTTGCCGTTATCGAGGCGAGTAATGAGATGCTGGATGGTACTCTGCAACACGTCTTGTTCAGGAGCATGAACCAACGTCGGCTGCGTGGCCAGCATGGCGCCGACCTGATTTGCTTTCCACAATGCTTCGGGTGTGGCCGCGCCACGTTCACCGTCGGCACCAAGAAATCCGCCGCAATGACTGCACCAACCCGGCACGACGTAAGCGGATTTACGCCGTCCTTCCGTGCGTCCGCAATCAGGGCAGATGTTAACCAGTTCGGTCTTGTGTTCCGGGCACACCGTCACCTCATTCACCGTCCACGCCAAGCGGAAGTACGGCGACCGGCCATGTGCTTTGTCCCGGGCGAAACACTCCGGGCACCAGCGCAACGACCGGTTCGTCAAACCAAGCTGGGAGACAACATCTCGCCACGGCAGCAACGTCAGGTTATCCAAGCGCTCGACACCGGTCATCGCCGAAAGCGCCGCCGACCAGTTGTTTGCCGCTTCACCCATACCGCAGATATTCGCCAAGCTCCAATCGTCGCGCCCCGAAATCTCCCACCCCATCGTCGACGCCACCTTGCGCGACAGGGTCGCCAGCGAAACGGTGTGCGACACGGCCAGTCGGCACAGATAGCTCAGCAGACTCTCCACCGCAGGCGTACCCAGCCCAATGGGTTCCAGCGCGTGCAATTCCGAACGGGGATTCACTGCCAGTGCGTTCATGCTGCACTCCGGTCATGGCGCGCCGAACGTCGGATAGCGGGCATCTCGCGCGTCAAACTCGGGACGATTTCAGCTTCACCCTCAAGGATTTCGCTCAGAATCTGGCGGTGCTGGGTCTCGTTGAGCAACGCACGTTCCAATGCTCCCCGTGACCACTGGCCATCCACCTCAGCCAGTCGCGCGGCACGGCTCAATACCGCGCTCAACGTTCCGATGCATCCCAGCGTATTGGTGAGAAGCGCCTGCGCATAGGGCATCAGTTGGTCATTGCCCCACAGATGAGGCAACACTTTCTGGAATGCGCGCAGGCCTGCGTTAAATGCATTGACATCTTCCGGGCGGTCTTCGCGATAGCGCTCGAAGTGAATCACGTGAGTGCGGCGCGCCAATTGTCCGGACAGCGCCATCAACTGGTGCAAATCGTACGAACCAATCATGACCATCTGCGTCCCGCCATTCGCCAGCGATTTCAGCGTATCGAGCTGGATGTGCAACTTGCTGCTGCGTGTCTGGCGAATGATGTGGGCTGCCTCGTCAATCGCGATGAATTTCACCTGACGCTCGTGCAAGGCTCGCTCGACAGCAGTACGCAGTGCGGCCAGACTACCGCCACGCCCGCCAAACGGACGTACCATCCGCCCCGACTCCTGAGCCACGCCATAATCCGCTTTCGGCATGCTCATGTCTTCGCCGAGTTGCTCCAGAATGCGCTGGTAAAACAGCCGCCAGGAGAATTCGTGTTCGCCAGAAGCAGGCGCCTCAACGTAGATGGCCGGAATCACGCCAGGGTTTGCATCCATCTCTGCTGCAGATGCCTCGCATTCTTTCTCGACCAGGTATTTGGTCAGCGTCGTTTTGCCAACGCCAGTCGGGCCGCAAATGGCGATGATGCTGTCCTGGCTGCCAGGATAAACTGCTGCACGCACGGCATCGATAACCTGCTTGATGCGGGGATGCATGAAGCGCTTGCCATTCAGGGAGACTGCCGAAGGTTGCACCGGCGACAGCAAGGATTGCTCTTGGTGTTTCATGGTTCTTAAAACTCGTCAAGGTCAGTCAGGTCGCCCCATGCAGCCGCATCCGCAGCTGACGATTGTTGAGGCGAAGAGGTTTGAGCAGCATCCGGCTGCACGTCGGTGTGGTCCTGCACATCATCTGCCAGACCAAATTTGGGTTTCGGCGGAACAGGAGTAATGCTCCCTGCCAGAAGACTTCCATACAGCGACTTGGCCTCGGCCTGTCGTTCAAGCGCAATCGCCACCACACCCTCCGGGGTGAAAGTCGCCATGAATTCCCGTAGCCGCTGAACCGCTTTGTCGTCGTTAAGGGACGCACCCGTACGATTGAGGTACTCCTCCGTCATTGCCCGCCGCTCGAGCTCCGTGAGTTGCCCCAGTCCATGCAGGTTGCGGCAGGTCGCATGCAGCCATTGGTTCTTCACTCGAACATAGACAGAAGCGGCATCCCACGGGTCATATCGCACCGGAAATTGTTGTCCGGCAATCTGCGGCTGCCGAAAGTCCGGGTGCCAGTAGTGGTAGTCATTGACCTTGACGCCGCGCTGGGCGTCGACCTTTCTTGTGCCCGTTCTATCGACGGGCGGGCACGTCATAATCAGGAAGTCACGGTTGTACTGAATGTGCATGTGCGCACGAGCACCGCTCTCGCGAAGGCCACGCTGGAATGCGTCGCGTGGCGACTCTCCAAGTGCCGGATGGATGTTCTGGTCGTAGTACTCTGTCGCCCAGTACTGGATGCCGTAATACAGGTCTTCGATGGTCCACTCGGCAAGATTTTTCGGCAAATGCGAACGGGAAACCGAGCGGACATTTTTCATGTCCTTCGTATTGCCAGACAGGTTATGGATATAGTCCAGATTCAGTCGACCGAACATTCGCTCGAGCATCGCGCCGTGCCGCGGTTGCCCGGCTGGACGGAAACGCAGGTGGGTTCCCATCGCCATCAGAAGTGCTTCAAAGGCATGAGACCTGAAATCTGTACCGTTATCGACGACAATGAACTCAGGCAACCGATGAAACCGGCGCACGATGTCACGTATCACCATCATTACCGAGTGATACGACGGTGGGTCATAGGTCAGATAGATGCCGACGATACGGCGGCTGTAAGCATCGACGGCCAAGGTCAGCCACGCTTTCCCAAGCGATTTCCTCGTTCGCCCCGACACCAGTTCGATGTCCACCAGGGTGTGGTCGATATGCACATACTGCAGCGGTCTGCTGCCATGTTTCGGCGTATCGAAATACAGCACATCGATAAAGCCGCTCTCCTGGTAAGCCAGACGCTTGCCATGGCGTTTTCGGGTGTTGTGCGGCGTCGCACGCGCGTCGATAAACTTAATCAGCGTTGGATACGACGGCGCCTTGATACCTGCCTCACCGCAGATAACTACAAGATGTTGGTGGCACACCTTGTAGTTTTTCGCCTCCGAGGTATCCCAAGCCTCAAGATAAGTGCGCTCAAGCATCTCGGCCTGCCCCTCAGTCAACCGTGATTGCCTATTGCCACGTGCGCTCGTGCGAGGCACCAATGCCAGAATCGGATGGCCGCCATTCGCCTCGGCTTCGCGCTGCATGGCAGCCCAGCGACGCTGGCTACGCGCCGGGCACTGACTGTCGTCGCCGGTCTCGAGTAGCACCATCCGACGAAGCGCCTCCGCCAGCTCCTCCCGGCTGTACTGCCCCGCATTGATGCCCTCGGGCCCGGCCATCTCGACGACCCGGATACGCCCATTTTCATGAGCATTCAGTAGAAAATTGAGCTTCAGCTCGATGCTCTGCCCGTCCGCATCATTGCAGACCACCGACTTCTCGCCAGCAATAACTATAACCAGCTCCCGCCCCTCGTACTCGAATCGAGTGCCGGCGGCCGGGTTAAACGCAAAGCTCTCAAGGCCAGGCATGCGTGCCGCTTCCACTTCGGCACGCATGAATTCGAGCAGCATGTCATCGCGATAGAGCCGGAAACGACGTGGCTCGGCCAGGGATTCGTTATCCAGGTCGGTGGAGACCTGTTTTTGCGCGATGGCGTAGTTCAGCTGGTCGGCTACGAAATCGTACGGGGACGTCAGCAGTTCCGAGAAGAACAACGCGCCATGTTCGTTCAACGCAGCCTGCAATCGGGCAAGAACATCTTCCGGGCACGGTTCGGCCGCCGGATGAAAATAGTCCGCCAACGCCAGAAAGTTCTCGACGCGGCGGCGTGGAACGCCACGTTCGGTGTTGATGCGATAGCGGATGCCCAGGTCAGCCAGCTGCTTTTCAATTTGCGGCGAACGCCAGTTACCGTCGACATCACAGACGTAGCGGTACGGATATTTCTCCGCCAGACCGGCAAGTTTCGCTTCGGATTTCCACTCCTCGAGCACGAAACCGTCACGGCAAATCAGCAAAAAATCCGGGTAGTGCGTGATGTTGCGAATCTCGCCGGTCGAATCATTGATGAGTTCCAACTGCAATTTGCACGGCTGCGCGTAGAACTCGAGCACCTTCGGGTCGAACTCATGGTCGATTGCAGCAGCAAACTCGATATGCCGGCTTTCGGTCGCGATTTCGCAGCCCATCTTTCGGCTGGCCATGAACGTAATAACGTTCCCGCCCCGCGACTGCACTTCGCGCACCGGTGCCTGGACCCGGCTATCCTGAATGAGTCGTCGACCGGCCTCAGGCGTGCCGAGTCGGTCAAACAGGTCCGTGAGCTGTTTCCGGTCGAGCATCCCCACACCGGTCTGCGCTACGGATTCGACAGCTGCGACACGCCTCGCCCCACGGCGTGACGTGTTGGCGTGAGCTTGAGCTCGGGGTTTTGCTGGTCGGCGCTTGCCGCCTCCAGAAGAACAACCTCTTCGCGAACCCGCAGGAGACGCGGAAGGCAAAGAATCGTGATGTGTCTGCATGAATATCGCCGGAAAAAAGCTGAATCGGAGCGCACTCTAATGCAGCATCTTTTGCCAATCAAGCAGTAAAATTCACGAAAATAGCGACGAATACGCCTAAAATTGCGAGAAAAATTCGAGAATCTCCCGGAGTCGCAAGGGAGATTTTGCAACTGGGGAAATTTGGGCCCACATGGGAAGACAAAGGGTAAACACCTACTCTCGCGATGCCCAAACAGCTGTGCGTATACCAGTCCGACTCGCAAGACGAGTGACCGGGCAAAGCAAAGTGGGAAAAATAAAGGGGACTGATGACTCTGTCCAAGCGCGCCGTGCCAGTTCGACCGTCGAACTTCCGTGCTGAAAAGGTTCTGTCGCATCGCGACCTCCTGTTGTACCCTCTCATAAATAGGGGTACAACCGCGCGAGCGGGCAGCATTACGGTCGCAAGTCCATTCTCAAAACTACGCGCCGGTATTGCACCAGCGTGGGTTTACCGTAGTAAATCGTGGAAATTTTTCAAGTTTTATGACCGGTGCAAGGGTACATTTACCTTGAGCTGGCCTGCCACCACGCAGTCCGAGCCGTTTTTCGCCGCACCATAGGTAAAATCAAACCCGACACGACTCATTTGCGTTTTGAGCAATGAGCGATATACGAATACCTGCTGCCCATACGAATACCGATGAATCATCAGGCGCTGTCATCCTTTGTCTGGTTGGTTGTCGACCTGCTGCGCCGCGACCATGAGCAGTCGGAATATGGCAAGGTCATCTTGCTGTTCACCATCCTTCGTCGCCTCGACTGTGTTCGAGGCCACCAAGCCGAAGGTCCTGAGCAAACTCGCGTCCATTAGTAAAATCCGTTCCGGCGACGGATTACGGGGCTGGCGGTATTAACACCTCGCTGCTGGGCTTGGTGACGCTGCTCGGCGACCAAGGCAACATCCGCTTAGGTAGGGATGAGCTCAACCTCACCACCCATGTTTCACCGGGATGACGATACGCAGTTCTTGTGGTTGAGCCTGGTTAGGAAAATTGCGTCGCATATATGCAATACGCATGGATTCGGCAAGCTCTCGTGAATAGTAATCCGTAATACGAGCCATTCAGGCTAAACCGAGAGGATAAAAAAGCGATGTTCACACAACCGGCATGTGTGAAGAGAGAATAAAATCCTTACGAGCGAATGCGAGGAAATCGCGCAATCAATATCGTGGCTCAACCTGGATGACGCCGTCCAAGGCAATGGCGACCCGGTTGAATATACGTATGAATAATGAGGAACGGGGTGATGACGCAGGGACAGGCTGATGACGCTGAGGATTTGACGACCGACACCGACATGAAGCTACCGAGCGTTCAGGTAATTGCAGACCTGACCATTGGGTATGCGGCAATTCAGAACAACGTCCCGGTCGTCCGTGAAATTCTTGTCGTAAATGATGGTGGGACGACGCTCTCTGATGTCGAGCTACTCGTCAAATGTGTGCCAGCTTTTGCCGAGAGCGTCCGCTTCCGCTTCGAGGCATTGGCACCCGGCGAGAGCCGCCGCCTCGCACCAGTCGACCTACGCCCAGACCATCAGTATTTCAGCCAGCTCGACGAGTCTGAGCGAGCCGTCATTACAGCGACGCTGCGCGTCCAGGAAACGGAACTCGTCACGGCAACGCACAACATTGATGTGCTCGCCTACGACCAGTGGGCCGGTACGCGGTCGTTACCCGAACTGCTCGCCGCGTTTTGCATGCCGAACTCGCGGGTCGTAGACAAACTCATCGCACGGGCTTCCGGATTGTTGCGCCAGACGTCGGCCGACCTGTCCATGGACGGATACCAGTCCAAAAATCGGGAGAAGGTCTGGAAACAGGTGTCGGCTATCTACAGCACGATAGTTGCCGAAGACATCCAGTACTCCAACCCGCCAGCGTCGTTCGGAAATGACGGCCAGAAAATCCGGACGCCGGAACGCATCCTAGATAGCAAGCTTGCGACGTGTCTCGACCTCGCCATGCTGTTTGCCTCCTGTCTGGAGCAGGCAGGTCTGCATCCCGTCGTGCTCTTCAAGGAAGGTCACGCCTGGGTCGGTGTCTGGCTAATAGACACCAGTTTCCCGACCGCATTGGTGGACGATGTTCAGGCGGTTCGTAAGCGAGTGAAATCCGGCGAGTTCATGGTCTTCGAAACCACCGGAGTAGCAGGCGGACAGAAACCGTCCCTCCGCTGGGCCTGCACTCGTGGTGAGGAACACCTGAATGACGAAACCGAGTTCGCATATGCCGTCGATGTCCGGCGCGCACGCGAAGTTCAGATTCGCCCGCTCCCATCCCGTTCATCGCAGGTCGATGACCAGAAAGTTCCGATTGCCAAGGCCGAAACACCCGTCATCGAGGACGTACCGCCGTTGCCGCGACTGGACCCCGTCGTCATACCCTTACGCGATGATGTTACGCCGGAAACTCCGGAAGGCCGCTTGGCGAAATGGAAGAGCAAGCTGCTCGACCTGACGCTCCGCAACAAGCTTCTTAATTTCAAGCCGACGAAATCTTCGCTACGTGTTATCTGCCCTGACCCGGGTGCTCTGGAAGACCGGCTTGCGGACGGAAAAGAATTCCGCGTTCGTGCGAAGCCGAAGCTGATGTCCGGTTCGGACGGTCGCGACGCCAATGTGTACGCCGGCCGGAACGGCTCGGCAGCAATGGATGACCTCGCAACTGACGCACTCGGCCGGAATGAAATCGTCACGGATGTCGAGGAAGAGGCGCTGGAAGGTCGGCTTCTCGAGATATTCCGGACGGCCAGCACAGGCATGGAGGAAGGTGGTGCCAATACGCTGTTTCTGGCTTTCGGAATGCTCGAATGGCAGGAGACCAAGGATGCCGAATCCAGTCACCTGGCTCCGATTCTGCTAATCCCCGTCACGTTGACCCGCCAGTCTGTCCGAAGTGGTTTCCGCCTGGCACGTCACGACGACGACGCGCTCGTGAATCCGACGTTGCTGCAAAAGCTGCAGCAGGACTTCAGCCTGAAGTTGCCATCGTTTGACGTCTTGCCTGCCGATGACCATGGCATCGACGTCAGCGGGATTCTACAAACCTTCCGCCTGCATGTAGCCGAGTTGAAGGGATGGGAGGTCAAGGAACAGGTCCATCTGGGTATCTTCGCGTTCACGAAATACCTGATGTGGAAGGACCTCCAGGACCGCCAGAAGCAGCTCCAGGAAAATAGCGTTGTCGCCCATCTGATTAACAACCCCGGCAAGGCATTTGCTGACAGCGCAACGGGCTTCGAACCTGGCACCCTGGATGAGAAATTCCGGCCTCAGGACCTGTTCACCCCATTGCTGTCGGACTCGTCGCAGTTGCGTGCCGTTTGCGTTGCCGCCGAAGGCAAGAATCTTGTCATTGAAGGTCCGCCGGGTACGGGCAAGAGTCAGACCATCTCGAACCTGATTGCGCACCTGCTGGCTACCGGGAAGACCGTGCTGTTTGTCTCGGAGAAGATGGCCGCGCTAGAGGTGGTGCATCGCCGGCTCAGCAGCCTCGGTCTGGGGCCGTTTTGTCTTGAGCTGCATTCGTCGAAAGCAAAGAAAGCTGATGTTCTGAAACAGCTCGGTGTCGCGCTTGATGCGGCCGGCACACGCACGGTGAAGGACTGGGAGCGGGAGTCAGAACGGCTTCTGGCGCTTCGTGCAGACCTCAATGGGGTCGCGCGTGCGCTGCATCGCATCCATCCCAATGACCTGACCATTTACGACGCCATCGGCACCAACCTGCAGTATGCGGAATTGCGACCGGGCGCGATGCCGTGGGCGGATGCGGATGTACATGACCGTACCCAACTCGAGACACTGCGAGAGACCTGCCGCCAAATGGGAGCATTGGCCAGTCAGTTGACCGGCCTGCAGAACCACCCTCTGGCCGTTGTTCACAAAACTGAGTGGATGCCGTCCTGGCAGCAGGAGTTTCTCGATACGACTTCGGTGCTCGAAGCCCGAATCAGAAAGCTGGACGAGGCCGCGTCAAACCTGCTTGGTCAGCTGGGTCTGCCAAAGATTTCGTTCTCCCTGAATGGACTGGGCAAGTTCGATGTACTCGCCGATGTGCTTTCCGCCGCACCGGCTGTGCCGGTCGATGTTGCCCGGTCGGCGCATGACGAGTCCGCTCGCAACCGACTGGCCAATTTGCGGCAGCACGGCCTGGCGCGCAATCAGGCGTGGGAGCAGCTGAGCAAACACTACGTGGACGACGTCGCCGCCCTGAACGCATCCGAACTGAAGCTGCAATGGGCAGCGGCGACCAATGCCTGGTGGCCGAAGAGCCTGTTTGCCCAGCGTGGGGTTACCGGAAAACTGCGCCTGTATCGCCAAGACCAGCGTCGCCCTCAAGGTGGAGATGTGCCGGCTGTCATCACGGCACTGACAGCCGTCAACGCCGAAGACAAAGCCATCGAGGCCATGTCGCACGATGCGACACAGCTGCTGCATGAAACGTTCGCAGCGTCGAAGACGGACTGGGCCGCCGTTGAGTCGGCCGAGCGGTGGGCAACATCCTTTGCCGACGCGGTAACGGCTATTGCCGGCAATGACATCGAACTGGCCCAAACGCTTCGCACGAAGCTGCAGCCGTTTGTTTCCGACAACCGGAGCATGCTGAAGGCAGACATGCCTCTTGGCGCAAGTTTGCTGTCGTACCGAGATTGCTATCGAGAGTTCACGGCCCAACTCCGCCATGTTGTTGAGCTTGGACAGTGCCAGGCCGAGCTCGGATTGGACCCGACCGTAGCCGGTATAACTCCTCGACTGTCGAGCCTGCTTCAGGGATGGCAATCGGCCTCGCGACAATTGCAGCCGTGGTGCCTGTGGCGGAAATCCCGCGCCAATGCAATTAGCAGCGGATTGCAGGGAATTGTGGATGCGCTGGAGGCTGGTGAGGCACCGTTGTCCAGCGTGGCGGTGTTCTTCGAATACAGCTACCAGAGCTGGTGGCTGCGGAAAGCGATTGACCGGGAGCCCGTACTCTGTAGTTTCGCGAGTGCCGAGCATGACCGCAAGATTGCCGAGTTCAAGGAGGCCGACGAGCGTTTCCAGAAGCTGACCCAGCAATATATTGCGGCCAAACTGGCGGGACAGATTCCGGCGGGCGTCGAGGTTGCGCCCGGCGCAGATTCTGAGCTGGGGAAATTGCGACGCGAACTGCAGAAGCAGCGCAAGCACATGCCGATTCGGCAGCTGGTGCAAAACCTGCCGAGCCTGATGACCCGGCTGAAGCCATGCCTGCTGATGTCGCCTTTGTCGGTCGCCCAGTATCTGGACGCGTCGCACGCCCAGTTCGACGTGGTCATCTTCGACGAGGCTTCCCAGATTCCGGTGTGGGATGCCGTCGGTGCCATTGCGCGCGGCAAGCAGCTCGTCTGCGTCGGCGACCCGAAGCAACTGCCGCCAACCAGTTTCTTCTCCCGCTCAGATGACTCTGACGATGGCGTGGACAGCGACGACGTCCAGGACCTGGAGAGCATCCTGGACGAGTGCCTTAGTATCGGCCTGCCTGAACTGCGGTTGACCTGGCACTTCCGAAGCAAGCATGAAGGGCTGATTACGTTCAGCAATTTCACGTACTACGACAATGAGCTGGTCACCTTCCCGTCGCCAGTCACAAACGACCAGAGTGTGCGCTTCGAACGCGTCCACGGTGTCTACGACCGTGGCGGCTCGAGGACCAACCGCGCGGAAGCCGATGCCATCGTCAAGGCGATTGAACAGCATTACCTCGACCCGACGAAGCGGCAACTAACGCTTGGCGTGGTGACCTTCAATCAAGCGCAACAGAGCCTGATTGAACGGATGCTGGATGAGCGGCGTCGGGCATCCCAGCAGCTGGACCAGGCTATTGCGCGGGCGGCACAGGAACCGTTGTTCATCAAGAACCTGGAAAACGTTCAGGGTGATGAGCGCGACATCATTTTCTTCTCCATCACCTATGGTCCGGATACGTCGGGCAAGGTCAGTCTCAACTTCGGGCCGTTGAATCTGGAAGGTGGCCATCGGCGCCTCAACGTAGCCGTATCGCGTGCCCGTGTCGGCATCGTGATTTTCAGTACGCTGTTGCCCGAGCAGATTGACCTGTCGCGTGTCAGGGCTGCCGGCGTTCGAGACCTGAAGAACTATTTGGAATTCGCTATCCGGGGCCCGCGCGCCCTAGTTGAACAAAGCATGCCGACTGGGAGAGAACCTGACAGTCCGTTCGAGCGGCAAGTTATTTTCGCTCTTCGCGAGAAAGGTTGGATAGTTCACCCGCAGGTCGGCGTGTCGGGTTACCGGATTGATATTGGCGTAGTGGACCCGCGTGCGCCGGGCCGCTATCTGCTAGGCGTTGAGTGCGACGGCGCCATGTACCACTCGGGCGCGACGGCTCGTGACCGAGACCGACTCCGCCAGCATGTCCTTGAGGGTCTTGGCTGGGAGCTGTATCGAATCTGGTCCACGGACTGGTGGCTGAATCCGGAAGAGCCGATGCGAAAGCTTGTGGCCCGCCTGGAAGAGTTGGTAGCGACGGTGCCCACCGAGGACGAACCGGCGGTTGAACTACCAGAAGAAGCTGCGCACGAGGAAGAGTCGCATACCTTGTACGCCGAAGCCGAGTCGGTCGTGGAGCCGGTTGCTCCTGTCGCGCAGCTTCCCGAATATGAACTGGCCAACCTGGATAAGGGCAATCCAGACCTTTTCTATGAAAGCCGTTCGATGTCGACCTTGGCTGCTCAACTACTTCGGGTGATTCAAACGGAAGGGCCAGTATCGCAGGCAGTGGTATTCAAGCGCGTCACGCGGGCGTGGGGGCTGTCTAGGGTCGGTAGCCGCATCGAGGCTCATTTGAGTGCATTGGTGCCTCGGCAAGTGGCCCGCACGATGGATGATAGCGTCACTTTCTATTGGCCAGAGCATGCAAATCCGAGCGATTGGAAGGGTATCCGGGTGCCAGGAAGCGACCCCGAAACGCGCCGCAGTATCGACGAGATTAACCTCGAAGAACTGGGCAACGCCGCCGTACACATCCTGATGCAGCAAGGCAGCACGTCGCAGGATGGGCTGTCGAAGGCAGTTTGCCGGTTGCTGGGTGTGGCCAGGACAACTGCTGAGGCCGGTGCGCGCATTTCTCGAGCACTCGTCCACGGACAACTTCAGACGATGGTCGTTGTCGAGGGCGGTTTAGTTCGTTTGAGGAAATGAATCATCCGTAAGCGTCTAGACGGATTTGGACGATTCGCATGGTGACGGCTGGGGCAAACCTTGTCGCCATACTCCAGCCCATATCAACTAAAGTGTCTACGGGGAATTATCGTGGGGCTGTCGTTCAGGAAGTCAATCAAGGCTGGACCATTTCGATTTAATCTCTCGAGTTCTGGCGTTGGAGTATCCGTTGGAGTACCGGGATTTCGGGTGGGGACAGGCCCGCGCGGCAACTACATTTCGATGTCGGGTGGCGGGTTCACGTACCGCAAGTCCATGGGGACGATGCGCTCTCAAGAAACTCAAGTCCCAGCACCGATGCCGGCCTCCTCTGAGGAGACGGAGCCGCGACAAGGGCAGCGATTCATCCCGAGCGGTAGTGCCACCGTCGCGCCGCTCGAGGTTATTCAATCTGCAGACGTTCGGCAGCTCTCCGACACTGACTCCGCTGACCTAGTCGAGGAAATCAACGGCAAGCGCCGCAAGTTCGCTGTGTGGTATTGCCCGTTGGTCTTGCTCTGTATCCTATGGCTCAATGCCCTGCCCGCAGACGGGAATCCCAACCCTATCTTGATAGGCACATTGGCTGTTCTGTCGATTGTGGTGGCCGCCGGCAGCTACTGGCTGTACATGTGGGACGAGGCGCGCCGCAGTACGGTTCTCTTCTATGATTTCGACAGTAGCGCCGAGCAGACTTATGAGCGTGTTTTAGGTACCTTCTCCGCCTTGAGGGACTGTCGCGCTTCATGGCGCATTCTGGCGAGCGGGCAAGTTTTGGACGGTCGCTACAATGCTGGAGCGGGGAGAACATTGAAGCGCAAAACCGCAGCGCTTGGCACCGGCGGCGTGAAACACGTCAAATGCAACATCGACGTCCCTTGCTTGAATGCTGGCCGCAATCTGTTTTACTTCTATCCAGACCGTGTCTTCGTCGTTAGTGGAAGACATGTGGCCGTGTGTACCTACGGTTCTCTCAAAATCGACACCCGACTGACTCGTTTCATTGAAGAAGAGCGTGTTCCGTCCGACTCCCAGGTTGTCGGGCACACTTGGCGCTTCGTCAATAAAAACGGGACCCCAGACCGGCGTTTCAATAACAACCGACAGATTCCAATCGCCCAATACGAGGAACTAAAACTGTCTTCTGCACAGGGTATACAGGAGTGCTTCCAGTTCTCAAGAGCCGGCGCTGCAGAGGCCTTCGTCGGCTCATTGATTCAACTCGGCCAATACGGAGCGAATACCGAGCGAAAACAAGCATCTGAGGCGCCGCGTGAACGGCGCGTTGGGCGACGCAGCACCGCCTTGTAGACGACATCGAAGAGGCGTACGGGGAGACATGAATGGGGCTTGAACGGTTTGACAAGATTCGAGACTACAGAATATTCAAAGATTTTTCGTGGCCTCGTGACCAGGAAGGTTTCGGACGCTACAACCTCCTGTACGGTTGGAATGGAAGCGGTAAAACCACGCTATCCAATTTGTTCAAGGCGCTTCAGGCCCATTCAGATGTACGAGATGGGCAAATAGACTTCATCATCGGGGGAAATCGGGTTTCCGGAAGTACATTGTCCACCTCCAATGCACTGCCTCAGGTTCGCGTGTTCAACCACGCGACCGTCGCCAGCAGCGTCTTCGAAAGTTCTGGGGGGGCCAGTTCCCAGTTGGCGCCTGTTTACGTGTTCGGGGAAGACAGCGCGGAAAAGCAGGGGCAACTCGACGCGCTGAAGGCCAAATTTCCGGAGCTTGCCAAACATGTACAGGAGGCCGGCGAGCAAGAACGGCGAGCGTCTAAGTCTCTCGAAGAATTTGCTGCGGCCACAGCCCGAACGATTAAGAATCTCCTTGTGGCACCGGGCGGCAAGTTCAACAACTACAACGCAGCTGATTTTCGCCGAGACATTGGTGCATATGACCTAGAGCCCAAATCGCGCCTTTCGGATGCGGAATACGCGAGGGACGTCGAACGCAAGGAGGCCAAGCCGTTGCCTCACTTGCGAGTCCCTGACATTAGCTTTCCGGATGTCACAAATCTCTACGCGAACGTGCAGACGGCACTTCAACAGACCGTCGCCTCGCAGGTCATCGACGGCCTTGCGTCGAATCCATCATTGGCGACTTGGATTCGGACAGGCTTGGCGCTCCATACGCATGATGGCGACTCAGCCATCTGCCAATTTTGCGAACAACCGCTGGCTCCAAGCCGTTTGCGCCAGCTTGAAGCTCACTTCAACGATGAGTTCCGTCGCTTCACTGAGTCACTGAAGACACTGACGGTACGGGTTGAGGGTACCACCCAATCGATGTCAATGTCGGGAATGCCCAAAGCGATGGAGTTGTACCCAGAGCTTCAGGAAGAGTATGCGCGAGCGTTAGGCCAACTGGATTTAAATCTGCGTAACGTTGAAACGACGCTCACCGCCCTTGCCTCGGCACTTCGCATTAAGCAAGAGCGCGTTTTCGAGGCGCTTGACCTTCAGGATATGATTCTCGGCGGCGATGGAGTGCCAGAAGCGACCAGGTCAATTATGCGGCGATTCTTCGAGATACTTGCCACAAGCGTTCCCGCATCTGTCAGTGAATTCGTCGGAAAGTCCGCCCTTCAGACGCTGAAAGGCATTGTCGAGAAGCACAACGAGAAGACAAGCTCGTTTGCCGACGAGGTTATCAAGGCCCGAGAACGACTGCTCGCAAACGAACTCGGTAGGGTTCTTGCTGACTGGCAGCAAAAGCAGTCAGACGTGGAGCAAGCGAAGTCGAAAACCACTGAGGCCAGCGGCGAGAAGAGAAAGGCAGATGAAGAAGCTCGACGGTTGGAATCAGACATCCTGGAACATCGGTTGCCGGCAGAGGAGCTCAATCGTGACCTTGTGACATACCTTGGGCACGACGAAATTCAAGTCTCCGTCGAGGAAACTGGCTACCGCATCGTGCGGCACGGCAGCGCGGCTATGCACCTGAGCGAAGGGGAGCGTACAGCTATCGCATTCCTCTATTTCCTGAAGTCACTTGACGACCGGTCCTTTGACCTCGCCAATGGTATCGTCGTAATAGACGACCCAATCTCAAGCCTCGATTCCAATGCAATATATAGCGCCTTCGGGTTTATGAAGCGGAAGCTTGTCGGCGCAGGTCAGCTCTTTGTGCTGACGCACAACTTCACGTTTCTCCGGCTCGTCAAGAATTGGTTCCAGCATATACCCAAAAAGGACTCCCCAAAATTTTTCATGCTACGCGCTACTACTAAAGATGGGGTACGTAGCTCTTCGATTTACGAGATGGACCCGCTGCTGAAGAATTATGAATCGGAATATCACTACCTTTTCCGGCGAGTGTTCGATGCAAGTTCCCTTCCGGACAACGTGCCGATGCAGGATTATTACGAATTGCCGAATCTCGCAAGGCGATTGGTGGAATCATTTCTCGCATTCAAGATTCCAGGCCGCGAATCTATGTTCCAACGCCTGGAGGAACTCAAATACGACGGGCCGAAGACGACACGAATTTCGCGTTTCCTGGATACTTACTCTCATGCCCCCGGTGTCACTGGAGACCACGAGAGCGAGTCGTTGCTTTCGGAGGCACCGTCCGTTTTGCGCGACGTCTTGGATATGTTGGAATGGGCCGACAAACGTCATTTCGAGCGAATGAAGGCCATGTGCACGTGAGTGACGCCGAGTGTGTTCGCGCGAGCGTCACTATCGTCTCCGATTCCTGCGTTTCGACGCCTTCGCCGCTTTGGCTCTGTTTCGTTTGGTCTTTTCCTCTCGCTCCCGTCGACGTTTTTCTGCGTCGACTCGGGTGTCGACTCTTGTGACGAAGGCCGGATACTCGGCCGTCTTCATCCGCTTCAGCTCTCCGTCGCCCGACAGAATCCCAAGCTCACGTCGATAACGCTCGGCCTCTTCCTGCGCCGCCTCATCGAGGTGCTCACAGGCGTAGACAAAAAGGTCTTCTGACGCGCCACGGTAATCTTTATTTGGATGGTCGAGCGCTATACCGATGAAAATCGAACCGTCGGGAAACCGCAGTTTCGCGCATTTGCAATATGCATGCAATACGGCAATTCGATGCCTCCGGTACTCTTCATACGTTTCTGCTGGCTCCTTTGGCACAGTTATAAAAACGTAGACCAGCGTCGGGTCCTGCTCAGTCGTGAAAAGTCTCGCGGCCACGCCTTTTTTCCGAGTCGCGGTCTTCAGAAGGCCACGCAACGCATCGATAAGAATACGCCGCCGAAATCGCGATTCGCCTGCAATCAGTCGAAGTGCCTTCTCTGTTTCACTGTTGTCCTGTTCGTAGTCTGGTGCGACTAACTCGGCGTCGCCAAGGTGGATGAAATTCTCCACCATATGGTCCCAAGCGTAGCTTGGCTCGTCCAGCCGCTTCTTCGCTTTATATTCTGGTTTTGCGAGCAAACCTTCAAAGTAGCTCTCGTCGAACATAACGACATCGTAGGCCTCTTGCTGAGCATCGCGCGGCAAGAAACTTCTACTCAACTCATCGCCGTTGGTCAGATATGCCGCCAAGAGCTGTTCCTCGCCCGCCGCGCATATGGTTTTATCTGGTTCCGCAAGAAAGGCTTCCCGAGCACCGAGATACGAAATGAAATCCGACACGGTATCCATTTCGCGAAGGACGAATTCGAGAGAGAACTCGTCGAGGACATGCACAAATGCTTTGCCAGGCGAAACTAATCCGACGGTGAACGGGTTGTCACCGTGTGCTGCGCCGGTAACGTCCGTTCTGATTTGCAGAGTTCCCAGACTTCCGGGGAAATGTTCTGCACACGCTTCGAAGCTGCCTCGGGTGACTGCCACAAGGTGATAGCGTGCGTCTTCTGCTCGGGGGATGAGAACTGGCAATCGCCGCTCGCAAGCGCTATCTAGAAAGACCCTGTCCGGAAACCGCTTCGCCCAGTTCATTGCACCATGCAACTGTTTGGCTGATTCTTCAACGGCTCGTTTGTACCAGCGTTTCCATGCGACCTCAAGCGGCTTGTCGCGTTGAAACACCACGTGCTTATCAGAGAAGATGACGACGTCGTTGCCAAATACGACCAGAACGTCCGCGAATTCTTTCGCGCTACCGCGGCCGTCGCGCATGTCTTGGTCTGTATGCAGGTTCGCGAACGACCACAGACTGAGAAACGAGCGTCGGCAAAGCCGCATGAGCAGTCGCTCTGAGTCATTCACGCCGTTGGCATCTGAAATATCAAACATGCCCTTAAAAGCTACCTCGCTTATCTTGGGCTGCATAGGGGCGTCGGTGCCATCCGCGCTCGCTGCAGGCATACTCATTGATTCAACTGCATCATCTGGGTCCGGCAAACTCGTCTCCTCGTTCTCGGTGAAGCTTTACGCCATATCGTTGCATCTTAGCTAGGCAGTATCTGCAAAAAGTGCATTTACTCGAGCGGCAACCCGGGTTACCCCGACTACGTGCACTCGCGACCAACGAAGCCGCTGTGCGTGAGCTGGGAGATGCTGTCGCAGGCGGAAGCGCGTTCAGAACATTGGGCTCGAGCAGAGGCGAGAGTCTCTGGCCAGCGAAAGCAGCAGAAGTCGCGCACCCTTCTGTTGCGGAGACTAAAAAAAGCGAGGGCCACTTCAATGAGGTAGCCATCGTTCTCTCGGTTGTGACGTCAATTAGGCGCCGTCAATGTGAGCTATCGGGGCACATCCACTGATAAATGTCTCAGTGGATACTTCCCAAAATCTCAGGTTCTGGCTCCCGCTGCAACTAGCCCATCTGTCACCAGCACCGATGCTCACTCCGAGATAGCGATACTCTGGCCCGTGGTCTTGTTGCTCAACCGAGTGCCACAGCGCACGAGCCGCTGGCCGCGTTGCCATAAAATCAGGGTGTCCCTGTCTCCTTGAGTCACCGGCGTGACACGCGTATAGTCCGACAGGAAGGCATAGCTTGCGTCAGCCGCGACGGCGCCAAGCCAGTACGACTCACATCGCGGCTTCTCTGGTGCAGGCGAAGGTGGCTCGGTAACTTGCGCCAACGAGTGGCTCGACCACAGACTGAGCATCGTTAACAGACCAACAAACCGCGCGATTGTCTTCATTGCTGCGCTCCCTGGGTGTCTGCAGCCGAAGATGCCGCATCGGTCGATTCGGCTGCCTCGGGCGACGACCCAGCCGTGCCTTGCGGCTTGTCTGCCACGTACTCTTTCCCGTTGAAATGCGCGACCACAGTTCCGTCAACGGGCACCACCACACCCTGGTTATTTTTGTGCGTCCCGGTCACGCTCAGCACCAGCGGATACCACGCGCTCTTGCTGTCACGGGTGAAGCGCACCGCGATACTGTACGACTCACACAGTTCCTTCTGGCTCTGACATGTGCCCGAGTTGGTGTTGTCGTAGGCCGTCTGAAACTGCCCCATCTTTCGCAGACCACTTTTTGGTTCAATGCTGTAAATGGAGACCCCGCGCACGACTTCGCCCATGCCCATCCAGCCATCCTCGAAGACCAGCCCTGCGCGTTTTCTACCCAATTCGACCAATGCAACCGTAGAAAAGTTGTATTTGCCGAACCCACCCATGGTGCCAAGGTCCTGAACCGGTTGGGCTGCCGTTTCGACGCCCGACTTGTCCACATTAGTCATGAGGGACGAGACGACAACCGGGCAGGCGTGGCACTCATAGGCCATCTGGTTCATGGAAACGGGCGCTGACTGCAGCAGATAGAGCACCTTTTTCGAGGAAAGGACTATGCGCAATGCGACCTTTGTCGCAAAGTATCCGTTGTCGGAGGAAGGCAAGGCTTCGCCTGTTGGCAGGCGGAAGGAGCCAGCCGCACGTAGTGCGGTTCCTTGGGTGGTGTCTGGAGACTGCATCTCCGGAATGCTCGAAAGGAAGGCATACGGGCCGAGCGTAGTCGCCTCAACAGGAGTAGAAGCCGCTGGCGGCAGGTCCGCTGTAGGCGTCGATGCAGAGACAACTGCCGTGGCGTCCTGAGGAGTGGACGATTTTTGACTAACCAGAAAAATCGCAAGCACCACCGCGGCAATAATTGCTACGCTTGTAAGCGCTGCGACAAAGTTGCCATCGCTGTTCCCAGACGGCTGGCTTGGTGAACGGCCAGCCGGCGGTTGGTCCGGCTCAACAAGCGGCTCAGAAGGGAGGGTAGACGGAGTATCCGCCTGAATTGGGCTTCCCATCTGAGGCGTGCTGTACGCCGGACGCGCGACGCTCGAGGCTTCAGCAACGGACTCTGGACACCCATGCAGAAGCAGGAAGTCTTTAATTCGGGAATCCGAGTACCCCTGTTCACGCAGTTCCTCGGCCCATTCGGTCATACTATCGGCAAAGATAGCGTCTGGGGCGACCCTTCTGCTGCCAGAGGCACCATGGGTTGAACTGCCGGATAACGCGGAGTAGGCCTGCGCGAGCTCACTGAATTGTCCGTAGGCATCGGACGAGCTGTTGGCTGCGTTTGCGGAATGAAACGTCAGCGCAGCTTCCCGATACGCCTGCCTGATTTCAGCCGCGGATGCGCCATCGCGCACCCCCAGCACTCTGTAGTAGTTCACCGCCATGCCAATCCCCGAGCCGAATCTGGTCTTTGCAGCTTGATGGCTGCTCTTTCGTGTGGCGACAGTTTACAGGGAACCGCAATATTCGATTGGATTTCGTTAAGCGTGGTTCTGACGCCATTTCTGGCGTAAATCAATGATGAATCCGGGGAGCGGCTCTCGAGTTCGGCTTTTCGAGAGCGCAGGTCAAGTCAATAGACCAAAGCACACTGCATTAGATAAAAAACGATAGCACTCCAAGACCTAAAGCCGACGTCAAAGTAAAACGCATTTACGCAATCGTTTTCACCAGTTCGTCATGAAATACACCTACGTTGCCGGTCGTTTTCCCGCCTACCCTCCTTGAACTCCAAGCGGAGATAAGCTTACTATATCGACTGCCAATCAGGGATGGCGATGAAAGACAGCAACCGTGAACTTGTGGGTATTCGCGTGTCGCGTGCGCAGTGGAGTGTTATGTCGGCCCTGCGCCGCACTCCGGATAAACCATGCGAGTGGCATCCGCTCCTCGTTGCCCCTGTCATATTCCGCGATTCGCGCGACTGATGCCAATACTTGCGGCGCGTGCGGCCACAGACCAATAACGTAGTACCGGGGAAGGCGCAGAGGGAAACCTCACGCCGTGATGCGATGGGCACCGAAATAGACGAGTACAACCAGAAGGCGCAGGAGCTTCGCAAACAGGGGCGGCTGGACGAGGCTGTTCTTGCGGCCAGAAAAGCCACAGACATTGACCCTGAAAACGCGAATGCCTGGTGGCAACTGGCGTTGACGCTTGAGCAGCAGAACCAGCTAACAGCCGCCCTCCGCGCATTCGAAAAGGTGACGACGCTTGCGCCACGATTTGCCGCCGGCTGGTGCGAGATGGGCGTTGCACAAAAGAAACTCGCTCGCATCGATAAGGCCATCGCCTGCTATGAAGCGGCGCTCAAGGTGGACCCAGAGCATGAACGCAGCCTGAAGCTGCTGGAAACGGCACTTGGAGAGCGGGAAGGTCGGGGGGACGACCGGCGACGGGTGGAGGTGCTGCGTGCGCTCCAGCAAACAGGCTCGCTGACCCGCGAAAACCAGTTCAGACTGCCTTACCTACTGGCAGAGCAATGTGAGCATCGTGAGGCCGCGCGAGGGTATGAGGCTTTCACGAGGCAGTATGCCACCTCGGGCGCCTACTACAACCTGGGGCTCGCGTATGAAAAGCTGGGAAGGCGCGTGGACGCCATCGACGTGTACCGCACGGCTGCGCGATTGGACGCCTCCGATACGAAAATCGAAGCGCACATTAGGAACCTGACACCCAGTCTGATTTCACTGCGCAGGGCCATTGCGGTCAGACCGGAATCTGTGCTCAGGCAGGAAGACTGGTACCAGCACTATATCAACCCGTTTGCCCTGCTGAACGTGGACGACCCGTCCGAGCTTCGGGACAACCCGAGGGAGCTTCAGAAAGCCCGACAAGCGCTCCTGCGCGAAATCGAACTGGAGGACGGCAAACTCGACTGGATGCCCGGACTCACGCTTGACAAGTCTACCGCGCTCTCCCGCTTGGAGCCGCTCAACAACGAGACGCAGTGGGATGCGCACGAAACCGTTTTTTACAACCCGCTCCTGTGCAACTTCCTCATGCGGGGAAATCTGGAGCATTTCCTTGCCCCGGAGGACCCATCGGCTCAGTTGACGCTGGCATATGAAATCGAGTCCGCCGTGCTTGAGGTCATCGGTCCGAGCTTTGCACGCCAATACGACGGTGTGCTGGCCAAAGCCATTGAGCAGGGCGACCTGGAGGTAATCGAATGTCTCGCGGACGGCCGCCGCTGGGTGCTGCCCGAGCAGGAGGAGCGCTGCTTCGAGAGCGCGCGTCGTGCTGTAAGCCGTCTGCAGGAGCCGTTGGTCAAACTGGCCGAAGAGTCCAGTCAGCGTACCGTCGGTCTGGGCGAGGTTCAACAGGTGCTGGCGAAAGGAAGCCTCGGCCGCATCATGGCGTGGCTTCCGGCAGAGCTTCACGAGGAGCATGCGGCGTACTACGGTCTGCTTAGGGACCTGTCGGTCAGCCTGCATAACAAGGCAGGCGACACCGAAGCGGCCGTCGCTGTCCTCAAACTGGGCACGGTATCGGCCGCGAAGTCGGCCGCACTCACCCATCAACTGGGCGAAGACGAAAAAGCGCTCAACGAACAACTCACCCAAGCGAAAAAGAACGAGGTCTACCTGACTGTTGGCGGCAAGCCTTTTCATATTACCCGGGCCGGTGTCACACGCGACAAGGAGCAGATGGCAGTCGGCGACATGGTTGGGGTGCGCTGGGGCCTTGTCTTTACCAGCAACACTAGCCCACGTATGGCGAACTACCACATGAGCTTCATCGATACGTCTGCGCAC
This sequence comes from Paraburkholderia sp. Ac-20336, assembly GCF_017105025.1. NCBI lineage: Bacteria > Pseudomonadati > Pseudomonadota > Betaproteobacteria > Burkholderiales > Burkholderiaceae > Paraburkholderia > Paraburkholderia sp. Ac-20336. The sequence goes on from NZ_JAAGPS010000002.1 coordinate 186,743, forward strand.
AGTATCGATGTCACTTGGACGGCGAAGCACGACGAAAGGCAGCAGCAATACTGGAATTCGCTGGTAAACGCGACCATCCAGTACCTGATGGATGACATCGTCGCAAATTTCAAGAGGCGGCTTCAAGTCGGCGCCGCGACGTGGGTTGGCGGCGTCGAAGTCGTCACGGCCGGGGTCCACTACCCGGTCAAAAGCTGGCTCACCAACAAGCGCGTTTTCTGCAGCTGGAAAAATCTGGCTTCCCGATTTGTAAATGGCGACCTCGTGCTGAGCGATGTCACCAACCGCAGGACAGCAGCAATCATGCCACTCCACTCGACGGACAACGCCATCCTCCTCCATCTCCTTGCCGAACATAAAGAAGACTAAGCCATGAGTACCCCAGCCCCTGTCGACGTACCGAAATCCATTCTGAATACGTTGAACCACCTCTATGAAATCGAGCGAAAGCTGGCATTGCACGGAGACCCGGCCAACATCCAGCGTAACGTCGAGCGTATCAAGGACTCTTACGCGGACCAGAATCTCTTTTACGAAGACCCGATGGGACAGCCGTTCAGCGAGACCCGCACCGACCTTGAGGCCAGCATCTCAGGCGATGCCGCCGAGAATCTGGTGGTGACGGAGGTCGTCAAGCCGGTCATTCGCTTCGGCACCCGGGAATACTCGCGTGTGGTCCAGAAAGGCATTGTGGTCGTGACGGCGCAGCGTCAAGGGGAATCGCAATGAGCAACGCCATCAATTTCGGTATCGACCTGGGAACGTGCAATTCCCTCATCGCGAAGTTCGACAAAGGACAGGTCGAAGTCTTCAAGAACCCCAGCGGCTTTAAGGAAACGCTGCCGTCGGTCGTCGGATTCCGCAATAACCGCATTCTCGTCGGTGAGCAAGCCAAGACCTACGTCCAGCGCGACGCTAAAAGCGTCGCGAGCCGATTCAAGCGCAAGATGGGCACCACGGAAAGTCTCCCAATCAAGGCGCTCAATGCATCCAAGACTCCGGTCGAGCTCTCAGCCTACGTACTGAAGGAGCTGAAGACCTTCGTTCATACGGGCGAAGAACTGGATTCGGCCGTCGTCACCATCCCTGCCTCCTTCGATACGCTGCAGAGCAACGCCACCCGAGAAGCCGGGCTGCTGGCAGGCTTCAAGAACGTCGTGCTGTTGCAGGAGCCCATCGCGGCGAGTCTCGCTTATGCGAACAAAGAGAAGAATGTTGACCTCAGGAATAGCCAGTGGCTCGTCTATGACCTTGGCGGCGGAACCTTTGATGCGGCGCTCGTACGCATCATCGAGGGTGAGCTGACCGTCATGGACCACGAGGGCGACAACTATCTCGGCGGGACCGATTTTGATGCCTTGTTGGTCGAGAAAATTGTTGTTCCGGAACTCAACCGTCGCGGCAAGTTCGATAACCTGCTCGCGGAAATGAAGAGTCAGAGCGGCCGCTACAACCAGCTCTGGTACGTTCTGCTCAACCTTGCTGAGGATGCGAAAGTCGAACTGTCTGCCAAAACGTCCGCGGAAATCGACCTTGGTGCCATCAACGTCGAGGACGACGATGGCAACGCTATCGACACCCTGATTACGGTCACGCGCAGTGATTTCGAGGCCATTATCAAAGACCTCGTCGACAGCACCATCGAGATGGTGCGAAGAATCCTCACACGTAATTCGTTGCAGCCGTCCGACCTGAAGTTCGTCCTGATGGTGGGCGGGTCAACCTACATCCCGTACGTGCGTAAGCGTGTTGAGGAGGTGCTGGGCATCGGTGTCAACACCAGCATCGACCCGACTAACGCCATTGCCGTGGGCGCGGCCTATTTTGCAGGCACGAAGCAAAAAGAGGTGATGCAGGCGAAACAGCCCGGCTCGTTGGCCTCCTCGCTGCGAATCCGGACGGCGTACAACAAGACGTCGCAGGAACGGGAGGAATCGTTCATGGCAAGGGTCGAAGGCGATACGGACGGTATGCACTATCGCATCGTTTCCGACGATGGGGCGTTCGACAGTGGCTTGAAGGCCTTGGGCACGCGCATTCTGGAGGACCTGCCCCTTCGGGAAGGGGCTTACAACATCTTCGCGTTCAAGGTGTTTGATAGCCAAGGCGCCGCTGTACCCACTGACGTGGAGGCTATCCAGATAGCCCAAGGGCGCTACAGCATTGCCGGTCAGATGTTACCCGACGACCTCTGTCTCGTCATCGACGACCTGGTTGCAAAGGACACGCGCCTCGAGACGCTCTTTAGCAAGAACGTAGTGCTGCCGGCCCAGACCAGGCTCACGAAAGAAGTTGCTCGCACGGTGGTGAAGGGTTCGGACGATGGCCTGCGCATCATCGTGGTCGAGGGTCCTTCCGAGCGCCATTCCTCCACCAACAAGGCGCTGGGGACTCTCGTCATTACGGGCAAGGAACTCACGCGCGACCTGCACAAGGGTACGGAGGTGGACCTGAAAATATCGATGTCAGAGTCGCGAGACATAACCGTCCACGCCTACCTGACGGCCACGGACCAGGAGTTCTCGCAGATATTCAAGTCCCAGAATCGTAACGTCCAGACTTCCGTCCTCGCCGCGGAAACGCTGATGCTTGAAACGAAGATTCAGGCGGAAATCGAGGATGCCAGTGTCAACGGGCAGCGCGACGCCGCAGCACAACTCGGGAAAGTACTCGCTGGCGTGCAGAGCCTCATGGGACAGGTCGCTGCACTGACGGACGACGACGTCACTGACAGCAAATTCCAACTGGACGACAGAAAACGCAAGCTGGCCCAGGAACTCCACGAGTTGACGTCTGGCAAGCGCATTGAGCTTGCCCGCAAAGAGTACCAGGATGCGAAATCGGAATGCGGGCAACTGGTCAGTGAGTCGGGCAACGACCGCGAGCGCAGTCGATTCAAGGAAATCGTCGGTCGCGAACCGGGCTTTATCAACTCGAGCAACGTCGAGAAGATTCAGGCCGAGACGGCGCACTTACTGAGCATCCAATATTCCATACTGATGCGCACCCCGGACTTTCTCAAGGGGCTGTTCAGCCATCTGAACGACAAGCGGCACTCGATGAACGACCAGATTCAGGCGACGCAACTCGCGGAAAGTGGCAAGCGAGCAATTGAACGTGAAGACTGGGACAACCTGAGGCAGATTGTGGGCAGACTCTGGGACTTGCTGCCCGCCGAGGTGCAGGCCGAAGAGGGACGTATGTTCACCGGCTTGGTTTAATCCCTCCCCCATTATCGCTGCGAGGATTGAGAAAAACGACGGCCACCTCAATGAAGTGGCCGTCGTTCTTTCGGCTGTGATGTCAATTACCTCTCAACGTCCGCCACTGTTAGCTCGCCCCCCACCTCTGCTCTCGGAATATCCGGCTGCTCCGCGGCCTCCTAGCGACTCATGGAGAGAACGCGCTGTATTGCCTTGCACATTTCCTCGCTACCTTTGTTGCTCTGCGTGAGGACAAACGATACGTCCTTGTTGGGCGCAATGCAGTTGAGGGTGATTTTCTTATTCATAAGCCCACTGATGTCCGCCGACTTGATTTGGACCCACGGTACATCGTAAATCTCGCCGAACTGCAGGCTGACATGTACGCCTCTACGCGACACTGCAACACCGGCATCTCCGCTTCCAAACAGTGTATCGTCGAAATAGAAGATGACCTCCTCGCTTCGCAGCTGATGACGGTACTTCGCTACGAATTTCTCGATTTTCTTCGTCGGAATCTGGGGGAAAACATAGAACTTCTTGTCCGGGTCCGAGGCGAAGCTTTTAGCCGCATCCTCTGCGCGGAACGCGTAGCCCACAGTGCCTGCTTCTTCCGACGTCGCCACTTGGGGCGACGGCATTTCCGGCGACTGAGGCAATGAGGCGGGAACTGCTGCTGGCGAAACATTTGACGACCTAAGCTTGTGTTCAAGCAGCGCGTTAATCTCGGTCAGGGATGAGTCCCCTGCCAACCCAAGAAACTCGCTTTGTGCCGCCAATTTCTCTGTTGAATCGATAGCACCAGATGAGCACTCGTTGCGCAAAATCTGCTGCTTCTGAAGCTTCAGGTTGACGAGGGAAAATGAATCACAGATTCGCTGCAACGCGCCATCGGGGTCACCGAACTTCTGGAGCCACACATCGTACGGGCGTGGATTGTAGGGATAGAACTCAATAGCTTTCACCAAAGCATTCTGGAGCGCGGCACCATCGAGACCAATCTTCTCGATGTTGGCAATCATCTTTTCAGACTTGTCTCGCTTCTCTCGATTCTCGAAAACCTCGATGTGCACGCCATTGGCTTGGGCGGCAAGTGCAATCTCAACGAGATGGACATCAGCGGCGAGTTCAAAGACAAGGGCTACGACACCACGACGATAGTGGTCAGACCGAACGTAGTTTTGCTTAAATTCCTCGAATTCGCTCTCCTGCAAGGCGTTGGCTGCGGCATTGAACGCGCTATGAAGCAGTCCTGATGCCATATTGAGCGCCCCAGCCTTCGCAGCTCCACTGAGGGCTCCACTCAGGCCAAAGCCACCACCGCTCCACCGCGACCGTCCGTCCTTGCGCTCGTCGCGATACTGCCGGTCACCCGCAACGGCAGCACGTCTTTCGAGGTAGGCACCGAAAAGCGCGTCGTAGCTCTCTTCCGCCCAGGTGGACGAACTGACCAGATGTTCGAACACTTCCTCCTTCGAATACTCGAAGACGGCGTGCTCCGTGCCCAGACGATATATGCAGGTATCCAAAACCGGAGACAGCCTGTCGTACAGGGTTTCGAGGACGTTCTCGGAAAAATTGTCGATGTCGTCGAATTGTCCTATCTGACGCTCAACGCTCTGCCTAATCCCTTCGGCTCCGTTTAGGTACACGGACCGGATTTGTGAGTAAGCAAGAAATGCCTCATTACCTTGGAAATCAGGGTACGCGTGATGAGTCGATAGCGTCTGCATAGCGGATTATTTTCAGATTGGTGCCCAAAAGGACGTGTCGTTGGTCGCTCTGGACGCTCTCGCCTGGCTCGTGGTGTGCGTAATGCAGTCGAACCGGGAGAGCGGAGCTTGCGATAAGCTTAACGACCCACCAACTCAGAAACTTGAGGGTTTTGGCGAAAAATTCGCAAAATACGAACGCCGTGAGCGATTATTCGCCGCAATCTGACATAATGGTCACGCTCTGGTAAACGTGGAGCACATGGAACGTGTACACGCGGGCACGGATTTTGTTGGGCGATAAGTGACCGGCGGTGGTGATGGGAGGAGTTCGTCAGGAAAGTTCCGTATGAATCGTCGGGCTCGGCTGTGCGGGAGACAATCCGTGGCTGCCCTCAAATGCAACGCGATGGGGCGTACCCGCTAGTTTAAGTGGGAGGCTGTGTCCGGTGTTTCAGGGGGCCGCTCCAGCTAAGAACCTTATGTGGACGCCTCCCGGATTGCAAGCTGGTTTGCATTTCTGGTCTACAGGTAAAGGCAGCACGCTTATGTCCGGCCCGTTGATGCAGGCCGGTCGACCTGCTGGCCCATATGGAATTCGCTGA